>CAIXME010000932.1 GCA_903920425.1 uncultured Pirellula sp.
ACGCAAGAAATACAAGATGCACGTCCGCGCGTTTCTCTCGCGATGGCGCACGTTTGCGAAGTGCGAAGCATGCGATGGGAAGCGCCTCAGCGCCGCCTCCCTTGCATACCAGATGGCAGGCCGATCATTCGCAGAACTGTGCGAATTGACCGTTCAGGAGCTGCACGATGTGGTATTGGGTTGGAATGACCAATCGACACTTGCTCAACCCAAAGTGAACACCGACGCGGTCGTCCGCTCCTCGCTTGAAAACGAGAAACCCATTGCTGGCAGCGATAGCGATTCCTCGCAGCGCGTTTCTTATGGCGTATCGGCCCAGAATTTTGCATTAGCTGCAGAACAAAAGTCGCAGTACATCGCTTCAGAACCGATGCGGCAAGTGGAATCGAGACTGCGTTATTTGATCGCGGCTGGTTTGCATTACGTCGCGTTATCCAGGCCGTTGCACACACTGAGCAGCGGCGAGGCGCAACGCGTTGTAATGACTACGCTACTCGGTTCCAGTTTGGTGGACATGCTGTATGTTTTTGACGAGCCAACGGTCGGTCTGCATCCGGGGGATACAGAGCGAATGGCTGACGCAATTCTTGGACTACGAGATCGAGGCAACACCGTCATCCTGATCGAGCACGAACCGCACTTGATGCGGATGGCCGATCAAATCATCGAGATTGGGCCTGATGCGGGCAGCGCTGGCGGGAACTTGGTATTTCAGGGAACACCTCAAGAGATCCTTGCCGGCCAAAGCCTGACGGGTGCGTACTTGAACGGCTCTGCTTCTACGGTCAGGTCACGTCGACCTTTGGATGGCCGCTACCTCGAATTGCGAGGAGCATCCGGTCGGAATCTTAAAAGCATCAACTGTCGAATCCCCCTTGGGTGTTTGACAGTCGTGATCGGTCCAAGTGGAGCGGGAAAGAGCACGCTCGTCCTGGACACACTTTGCCCCGCTGTTCTCTCTCAACTGGAGGATAGCCCAAACGAATCGTTGCCCTATGAGTCTGTGTTGGGTACGGAGCAGCTTTCAGGTTGTTTGAGCATCGACCAATCGCCGATACCTCGCTCGATTCGCAGCTGTCCTGCGACCTATTGCAAGGCGATGGACGATATTCGCCAAGTATTTTCGGAAACGAGCGATGCGGTCTCAAGAGGGTTAGGGGCGGGGCATTTCAGTTTTAACAACGAGACAGGCCGATGTCCCACGTGCCAAGGACTCGGATATACGACGATCGATATGCAATTCATGGCAGACTTGCATTTGCCGTGTACTGACTGTGATGGAAAACGTTTCCGGCCCGAAGTGTTGGAGGTTCGATATCGCGATCAAAATATTGCGGACGTTCTGTCGATGAGCCTGTCCGACGCTCACGCATTTTTTCGCGGTTGTCATAGCCTGCAACAGAGGCTCAAGCCGATGCTGGAGTTGGGACTGGGGTACTTGCCCTTAGGACAGAGCCTATCGGACTTGTCCGCAGGAGAATCCATGCGGCTTAAGCTGGCAAGCCACCTGGAAGGTCGTTCGAGCGGAACCTCGCGAACCGAACATGGAAAACTCATTGTCATGGATGAGCCGACGACCGGTTTGCACTTTCAAGATATCGATCGACTGATTCGATGCGTTGACGTTTTGATCGATCAAGGAAACACGGTGGTTGTCATCGAGCATAACCAGCAGATCATCTCCAATGCCGATCACATTATCGAGCTGGGGCCTGGTGCTGGAGACCAAGGCGGCACAGTGATTGCGACGGGAACGGCGATCGAACTAAAAACCAACCCACACTCGGTCACGGGACGTTATCTATAGAGTTCTCTGCTCGCGACTGTTTCGTAGGTGAACGTGGAGTTCGATTCTGCCAATGGCTCGACGCGAATCGTTCGATGCCAATGGGGTAGCGAACGAATTGTCTCGCTGCGAACTACATTCCGAACGGGTCTTCTTCGGTTGCTGGAGCAGCTGTGTCACCGGCACCGTCGAACATCGAAGTGTCTTCTTCTTCAGTTGCCTTCGTGTCTTCATCAGCGTTGTTGGCTGGTTTGTTCGATTTCGGAGCGGAACCACCGAGCGTCGTTACGAATGTCGGTTCAGTCGCATCGACTTCACGAAGGCATGCAAGCTGACCTTTCTTGTTCACGATAAAGATACGATCGCTGATCGAGTTCGGAAGCACGTCAGGAACAACGAAAGGGGATCTTCCTGTTTCTTTGCCGGTTGCGATATCGAACGCAACCAGCAAACCGCTCGTGTTTCGGGCGTATACATGCTTCTTTCCAACCGACATGACTTCATTGATGTTGGGAATGGGAGATTCCCATAGCTCAACACCATCGCTCAGTCCCAGTCCGTACAAGAAACCGTCGTCGCTCGTTACGAAAACAAAGTCCTTGTTAACAACAGGCGACTTGGTGATCTGAGTAGCTAACCGCGTTTTCCATACGATCGAGTCATTTCGTTCTGTATTGCAATGAAAGACGGTACCGTTTGCGGTTGTCGCGACATAGCCGCTCTGCGTGGCCGCAGGTAGGCTCGCCATGTTTTCTCCGAACGAAACGGCTGTCCAAAGAACAGGCATCTTGTCGTTGTCGATTTTGCTGATGAGCAACTTGGATTTCATCGGCCACGCGATGAAAGCACGATCGGCCGATACGACGGTAGCCAGTCGATTTTCGACGCCGGTACGCAAGAAGGTCGGTGCGACTTTGATTGATGAAATGTTGTAGCCGACGGTGCGCCCGTCAACCGATGGAACCAATGCCCAATCGGGCAATGCGCGAGGGCAACCGGTGGGGCTGAATTGGAGCGGACGCGAGTTGACTTGGTTTCCCGTCTCCAAATCATAGATGTGAAGGAAATTTCCGTTGGTGATAACCACGTGGGTGTCTGACACGCCCGGGCCAAACATGGGCAAACTCGGGTCACCCGCTTCGACTTGCCAAAGCACCGCACCGGATTCAGCGTCAATCGCTTCGAGGATTCCGTTGGTGGTCAAAGTGACCACATACGATAGGCTTGAGCTAAACGGAACCATCTCTGCCTGACGGCCGAGAGTTTTGTAAGTGGCCACGAGCTTGGATGCCTTCTTTTTGGCACCTTCGAGGCCGAGCCGCGGAGCAACGTCTGGCCGATCCCCTTTCACAATTGCATTTTCTAAAGCGACCGTGTCGATTTCGCTGCCATCGATCTTCGCGAGCACACGGTTACCGAGAGTAACGGTCACATGTTCTCGTTTTGCAGTCGAATGAGGCCAAACGACAAAGCTATTGCGACCGTTTGCAAGCGGTGATCCGCCAATGTTGGATTCCCAATGCACAGCGAGCCCCATATCGGACAAGCCCTGATGGCTTATCTGAGCAAGGCATGACGGCGAAACAGAAATGCCCATCACGAGCGCCAAAGAATTGGAAATACGTCGCAGTAGGTTTCGCATTTTCATGAATCAAACTCGTTGGGAACAGAAGGAGATGTAGCTGTATGGTAGTTCAGCCCGAGGCAACTTGCGAACAAGAAATCGTATTTCCACCAAGCCTTTTGGGCATGCGGTGTACGCTCTGCGTGCCGCAGCCAAGCGGCCGCCCAAGTAGCCGGTCGACTAGCTCTCTGGATGGCTGCGGGCAGACCGGACGGAAAATTCGTTACAACGAGAGCAATGCAACCTCGAAACCTGGCCGGATAGGTGTTAACCCAACTGGTGGCGGAATGTTTAGGAGAAATTCGGTGGGAGTGTTCAGAGAATGTTTGACGGTTCTAGGGACGGGATTTAGGATGCTAGAAGCGACAAGTGCTATTTAACCCGAAAGGGAGACGTCAAGCGAAACGATGGCCTGACCGTGAAACGCATACTTCGTCGCCTTTTCCTTCGTGCTTTTCCCCCCTGTGTATTGAGGTAATCATGGCTCGCGATCGCAATGTCTATGTTTGGCAAGCCTATGTGATTGTCATGTCCATTGTGAGTGCTCTGGCCATCGGGTTCATGTGCCTCGTGATTTTCCAGTCGGGCACCAATTCGAAAACGGTCGAAGGCGCGTTGGCAAAACAGCAAAAAGCTGACGAAGAGCTGCGAAAAGCGGTCAACGCTCGTCAAGTTCTGGAACGATTTCTCGGGGTTGGAAAGCCTATTCCGGAACCAGAATTTCAAAGTCTTTTGACTTCACAGTCCGGCGACGAGCAGCTGAATTTGGCTGCCAAAGCCTACACCACCAACATGGCCCTCTTTGGTCCAGGTGCAAGCGAACGCAGCTACACCAAACTCGTCGACACGTTGATGCAAGAACTGCGAACACGCAACATGCAAGTTGATACCTTGTCCAAGCGGGAATTGGACATGAAGGACAAGTACGACTTGACCATCGCACAGGAAACCAAAGCACGCGAAGCAGAAAAGGCCAAAGCGCAGGATTTGGCTAACCAGCTTGAGAAGGCTTTGACCAACTACACCGAAAAGCTCGCCGAACAGCAGCAAACGATCACCAAAATCGAAGCCGACAAGCAAACGCTCGTAAAATCGCTGGAAAAGAAGATCAAAGACGCGACCACGTTGCGTGATAAATCCGAGGCAGAGAACGAAGAGCTTCGCAAGCGACTGGACACCGTCGTTCGAAAGCTTGAGCAAATCGAAGGCGAGGATTTTCAATACGTTCAAGGCCGGATCACCGAAATTGCAAACGGTGGTGATACGGTTTGGATCAATCTCGGAAAAGCCGACGGATTGCGACCAGGGGTTACGTTTGGCGTCTTGGACGGCGACGTGAGTCGTGTCGCGGATGCTCGCCCCAAGGCCCGCATCGAAGTTGTCTCGATCGTCAATGATTCGGAACACCTCGCTCGATGCAAAGTCCTTTCGGATCACTCCCCGACGACCATTTTGCGTGGCGATTCCATCTATTCTCCAGCGTGGCAACCGGGCCCTAAAGTCCAGTTCGTTTTGGTTGGCAAGATGGACCTCGACCGAGATGGAAAAGACGACACCGAATCGCTCAAGTCCCTCATCGAGCAAAATGGTGGCGTAGTCAGCAAGGATTTGACCATCGACACACGATGGCTTGTGATCGGAGAAGAATTCAAATTCCGAGGTGCAGATCTGGACGATCCGACACTTGCTAGTGCAGCCAAGCAACGTGCGGCATTGGAACAGCAAGCGAAATCGCTTGGCGTGAGCCGAATCAATCTGGATAAATTGAAGGGTTGGTTGAGAGGCTCGGGCGTCGCCGAAGTGACCCCGATTGGCACTGGTTTGCGGTCCAAACCATCGGATTATCTGCCAAATACAGGCAACACGCATAACTCGGGTCGTGTATCCGAGTTGTTTCAAAACCGCGACGGCCGCATCAACCCCAAAGCTCCACAGCCTTGATCCGTTGGCGTTCCGACCTAGCACTCAAAGCCCCGCACGACGCGGGGCTTTCGTTCGCGCCGAAGACAACAAAGTAGTGATCCTGTAGCGTCCCACGGCTACCCCGGGTCGAACCTGACGGCGGATGCGAGAGATAAGCACTGCCGGCGATCCAACTCGTTGTCTCACAGAGTTTCCCTGGGATTTTGTGGGCAGCCACGAAAAAGGTCCCTTGGTGCCGCGAAAATCCTTCGCCTGACATTTCCGATTGTTACGAATTGGCTAGCTTTTACAATTTTCACGATTAAAACGTTGTAAATTGTCGAGCTGTCGAGTATTAACATATACATAGTTCTTCAGAGATCTTGGTCTCTAATGCCCAGAATACATCAACATGAGAATCAAAATGCGATCGAAATCGTTCGTTAGAGCTTTCGCTTTAACCCTAGCGGCTAGTCTAAACTTCGGTTTTGTTGGCAACTCCTTTGCTGACGAAACCATTCCAGCAGTTGCTTCCAAATCAGCATCGTACTTGAATGAGCTGTTCTGCAAGCAATGGGTACGGTTGAGCGTCGACGGATCGATCAGCGGAAACTTGGTTCAGTTGTCCGATGGTGATAAACTGGCGGTTGCTGGGCTCCCAGTTGCGTTGGTTCGTGATGGCATCGTTGCCCATCGCACGATTGCCGATGACAACGGTGGTTTCCGCTTTGATGGTGTTGAGACTGGATCGTACTCTCTGGTAACGCGAACCAATGAGTCCATTGCAGCGTTTTCTCTGCAAGTACTCGATTCCAGCAAGAGTCATCTACCTAACTCGGTTGAAGTCCGTGTCGTGCGACCAGCTGGCGAAAAGGTTCGCGAAATCTTGCGTTCACAAACATTGCCATCCTACGCCGCACGCGCTGAGAACACTTCGATCGTCTCCACTGATCCACTCGGTGAAAACCGTTCGTTCAGCAAGAGCCACTTCGTCAAGGCAGACGCTAGCGGCAAGCTTAACGGCCAACTCGGCATGGTTGCAAGCTCGGGCGATCTCAGCGACATGCAAGTCTTCGTTCTGAAGAACGGCGAAGAAGTTGCTCGCGCTCGAGTCGACAAGAACGGCCGATTCAGCTTCCAAGGCCTCAAGCCAGGTGCTTACGGTTTTGTTGCTGCTGGAAACTCAGGCTTTGCTGCTACATCTTTCCAACTGATCAATGCGAACACTGCATCGATCGCTCCAGACGGTTCCAAGTACGTATCGATTTTCCGCGATGCTTGCTCGCACATGAACGTAGAAGTCGTTCAGTGCTGCGAAGTGGCTGTTTGCGAACAACCAGTCCAAGTTGTTGAGCAATCGATCGTCGAAACCTGCGGAGAAGTGGTTGTCGATGAGTGTGGCGTTGCTCCAAGCTGCGGATGCGGCGGTGGTTGGGGCGGTTACGGCGGAGGCGGTGGTGGCGGCGGTATGGGTGCTGGCGGTTTCGCAGGCATCGCTGGTATCGCTGGCCTTGCTGCAGTAGCAGGTATTCTCGCGGCTAACGATGACAACAACGATGCCCCGATCGTCAGCCCAATCAAGTAATTGACCTCAGTGCATTATAAAAGAACAAGGCCATCGGCAACCCGGTGGCCTTTTTTTATTGAGTAACACGAGAGTTGTAAGTTCCATGCATAGCATCAATCCACTTTGACGCCGCGCTCCGCCCCATCCTATACTTTGCCTTTGCTCAACAGTCTTGCCTTTGCCGGAATCCATCGCGGCATATTTTGTACTTCCGCGACGAAAGAGACCGATTCAAGATTGCGATAACCACGGAAACCGGCAACAAAGACCACACGAAAAAAGAGAAACGAAGAAGACGGATAATTCAGTCGCCCTAGCTTCTCTGAACGTTCGAAACAGGTCTGGCGCACGCCGGCTGTGGTGGGCTTCGATGGGATGGGATCTTCCGTATCTCGCATCGAGTGGATGCGACGAATTCATTTGGTGGCAGGCTGCGAAATTCTGTTTTTGGTTCTGGGGGGAATTGTTGTATGCATGGTGAACTGGTTCAAACCACGACATCCGATAGCGTGCGGTTGCACGGAATGCTTTTGGGAAACCCCCGAGAATCGTCGGCATGGATACTTGTGCATGGCGTCAACAGCAACTTTTATAGCTCGTCGTTGCTGCAGACCATCGCTTCGTTTTTGCTCGAGCGGGGCCATTGCGTATTGATGATCAATACGAGGGGGCATGACATTGCGAGCTTCAATACAGGCCCTGTTCCACGCCGCCTCGGTTCCCAGTTTGAACTGGTTTCATCCTGTGAGCATGATCTTAATGCATGGCATGCATTGTTGATCGAACGTGGAGCTCAGCTTGTCTCGGTCTTGGGGCATAGTTTGGGTGCGATCAAGAGCGTTTACTGGGCTGCTCGGACAACATTACCTTTGGAGAACATCATCGCCGTTTCTCCACCAAGGCTCAATACAGAGCATCTATTGCTCGACCCGGCCAAAGGGGAACAGTTTCAGAAGCATCTTGGTGAGGCCCGGGAATGGTGCGATGCAGGTAAGCCGGAGCATGTCATGAAAGTTCGATTCCCGCTCCCGATGTGGATTTGTGCAGCGACGTACTTGGACAAGTATGGCTCCCGTGACAAATACGATTACCTTACTTTCCTCAATGCGATCCGTTCGCCCACACTATGGACCTTTGGTCAATTGGAAATGGAGCTCGGAACTTCTAACTTCAAAGATGCTGCAAAGAACCTGACATCGGCAATAGCCAGCCAAGGAAGCAACCTGGACGTTCCTCACGCCGTGTCGACGATTCCCCATGCAGACCATTCGTACAATGACGTGAGAGGCTTGTTGATGGAAAGTATCTCTCAATGGCTTGAACAACCGTGATAAACCGTAAGGCTTGTCAATAGTTTGCCTTATGCAAGCCGGCCGGGCGGATCGCATTGTGAAAGGCTTTTTTGCTCGCTACCTCGTTGGCTGAGCCATCGGGTGTAGATCACGTTTTCCGCACTTGAAATTCGGTTACAATGTGTGGCGAAAAGCAGTTCACCCATTTCTGTTCGTTCCCCCCACCTACATTCCTATCCAAAAATTATGACGGCTCCCACTCCAGCTTGGTTAGCAACATCGGACCAGGTATCCAAAGCGAAGCTTGAACTTGATCAACATACCTACGAATCGGTCCAATGGCATTTCCACGAATCCACTGGCTCGCCATTTTGGTTAGCGAAAAAAGCTGAATTCAAATTCGACCCATTGAAAGAGGTCAAGGTATTCGACGATTTGAAGAAGTTTCCAGAGTTCGAAGACGAGTGGCTCCGCGGTGGCCCTGTCGAGAGATGGATTCCCAAAGGACTGCAAGGCAAGCCGACGTATGTTTTCGAAACGGGTGGGACGACGGGCATCCCAAAGAGCCGTATGGTCATCGATGACTTCCGAATCGATTATGAGAACTTTAGCCATACGTTGCCTGATGAATACTTCCCAAAGGGATCCAATTGGTTGATGCTCGGGCCTTCAGGTCCTCGCCGATTGCGATTGGCGATTGAGCACCTTTGCCAATATCGCGGCGGGATTTGCTTCTGCATCGACTTGGATCCACGCTGGGTGATCAAGCTGATCAAAAAAGGCTGGATGGAGCACCTAGAAGAGTACAAGAAGCACTGCATCGACCAAGCGATCACCATTTTGACCGCCAACCACAACATCAAGTGCATGTTTACAACTCCTAAGTTGTTGGAATCGCTGGCTGCAGGCTTAGCAGACAAGGGGACGAGCATTCAGGAGATCGGGATAACCGGTATTTTCTCGGGTGGTACTGAATTCACTCCTCAGTGGACTCGGTTTTGCGTTGAGGAACTTCTGGGCGGTCCAACCAGTGAGAGCGGCGTTTACATGACGCCAACCTACGGTAACACCTTGATGGGGCTTGCATGCTCACGTCCTGTAACCGACGACGATGGCTACACCATCGCTTATTACGCACCGCAGCCACGAGCTGTTGTCGAGGTCGTGGATTTTGACGACCACACCAAGATTGTAGGGCACGGTGAAACAGGCCGTGTAAAACTTTACACGATGACCAAAGAGTTCTTTGTGCCAGGGTTCTTGGAACGCGACGAAGGAGAGCGCGAGTTGCCATTCCACAAATACCCTTGGGACGGCGTTAGCGGTGTCCGCCCGTATCGAGGTTTTGCATCGAGCACGACGGTCGGAGTTTACTAGTCCACCGCGTTGCACGTCTTGCGTTGGCTCGCATATCAAATGGGATATCCGAGCCTCATGTTTCCAAGCTTTCTATTTTCTGGAGTTCGTTGACCGTGTTGACCATCAATCCAATCCGCTGGGGCAAGCAGTACAAGTCGCTTGAATTCCAAGACGTCATCCATTTTGACACCGGTGAGCCGATCGCCAAAATTGGGCAAGTCAACGGCGGCATGGTTCAAATGGACATGCGCAAGGCTGACAACGCACGCAAGGCGTTGCGATCGATTCCGACACACGAATTGATCGAGCGATGCAAGAAAGCCGCCTATTTGTTCGAGCATGAAACGCTTCCTGTGGGTGATGGACAGCAATCGGTTGCCGATTTCATACACCAACAGTCTGCCAGCACTGGTCTTCCGGAACATATGTGCCGGAACAACATGCAAAAGAACTGCTTTGTCTTGAGCAACATCGACAAGATTCTCGATGCTCTGACGCGTGGTTTGGATTTGGAGATCTTCTCGCGGGGATATGGCGAGGAAGGTCGCAACGTAACAGTCAGCTTCCAGTGCCAAACACCCGTGTTAGGGGCTGTTCTGCCCAACAATTCACCTGGGGTGCATACGTTATGGCTGCCGGCTGTTCCATTGCAGGTTGGGTTGGTGCTCAAGCCTGGTTCGCAAGAGCCTTGGACTCCATTTCGAATGATCAGTGCTTACATCGAAGCTGGAATCCCTGCTGAAGCCTTTTGTCTTTATCCGGGCGGGCATGATGTTGGCTCTACGATTTTGGGCAAGTGCTCTCGCAGTATGATTTTCGGAAGCGCTCAAACCGTCGAACAGTATTCAGGCAACCCGCGTGTTCAAGCACACGGTCCCGGTTTCTCAAAAATCCTCATCGGCGATGACGTTGTGGATCAATGGGAAGATTACCTCGACATGATGGTCGAAAGCGTGCTGAGCAATTCCGGTCGTAGCTGTATCAATTGTTCTGGAATTTGGGCATCGCGTCATACCAAGGAAATTGGTGAGGCGATCGCGAGCAAAATTGGCGGTATCGAGATCCTCCCACCAAACAACCCCGATGCTGCCATCGCTGCTTTTACCAATGCAGCAATGGCAAAGGGAACATGGTCCATGGTCCAACAGGATTTGTCCGAGTCGGGTGTGGTAGACATGACGGCTTCGTTTGGCGAGCGTTTGGTCGAGCGTGAGCGATGTGCTTATTTGCGGCCAATGGTGGTCACCGCTGATTCCCCACAACGGGCAGTCGCCATGAAAGAATACATGTTCCCGTTTGTCTCCATCGTAAAGTGCCCGCAGAAGGACATGCTGAAATCGATTGGCCCAACTTTGGTCGGAACCGCTCTCACTGCGGACGATGCTTGGATCGACGAGCTGACCAACGCGACGCACATCGACCGACTGAACATCGGACCGATGCCAACGAGTCGTCTGAATTGGTTGCAGCCGCACGAAGGAAATCTGATCGACTTCTTGTTCCGTTCGCGTGCATACCAAATCGTGCCGATGAAGGTCGCTCAAGGGGTTTAGTTACGGCGAGAACTCGCCATTTTAGCGGCACGGCGCGAGCCGTCCGCTCATATTAGCGGTACGGCGCGAGCCGTCCGGTCATGTTAGCGGTACGGCGCGAGCCGTCCGGTTGCGTGCCATTGATATCAGCGTGGTCTGGCCCTCAGATCGGGCTGCTTGCGCAGTTCCGCTAACGCGGATGATCACTGCGACGCTGCTGCGATTGCAATGATCACGATGAACGCGAGAACCAGCAGAAACATGCCAGCCACAACACCGGTGAGTTTGGCATAAGAGAACGGAGCAACACCGTAGACCTCGCCCGTTTGCCCGTTCACGAGGACACGAAAAGGTTGATTGCGATACTGGTAAACCATGATCCATATCGGCAACAAAACAGGTTCGCTTCTCATGCTTTGAAGCCGGACATTCACGTTGAGGTTTCGGATGTTACCCGGAACAACTTGCTCGGACTGCGTCGATTCCAATTGCTCCACATAGAAGGCCGCTTGGCCCCTTGCATCTCTGCGAGTGACACGGAATTCTTCTACGATGATATTGCTTAGATCAAGTGATTCAGGGGCGACCGAGTCGGACAAATCGAAGGGAGCAATTTCTTTGATTTCTAGTGGCGTCAACGTGCCGCTCGCGCCGACCAAAATCCCTTGATATTCACCGCGACGCGTTCCTGACATAGGTCTCCAGTTGCCGCGAGCCCCAGACGTTACCGCTGAGCTGTCGGCTGTCCAAGCCGTTTCTGTAGTGGCGGAAAACACCCAGAACGGAACATAGACTTGAGTAACCTTGTCTACGATGGAGCTTTGTGATGCGTCGCCCGGCTTCCAAAAACCTTGACTCAACCAAGTCCGAAGGAGTTGTTCGACTTGCGAGTGCTGTACGACGAACGGCACGATTGCTGACGGTTTGAGAGTACGTGCATCCGTCCGTTCCGACATCTTTTCGCTACCGCAGAATGGGCAACGCAACCGCTTAGACGAAGCGTCGTAACTCATCGATGCACCGCACTGATCGCATTGAAAACTCAACACCGAAGCTTGCTGAGTCGTCCTGGTCATGGATTGCTCCAAGCCAACGCCCTCCGCATCGACACCAGACAAGTTTTCCGTCCCGCAGTTGCTGCAAAACAGATCTTCGACGTCGAGATAGGTTCGGCAAACGGTGCATCGTGATTCCGCGATCATCACTGGAGCCTCGGATGGTTTAAGACAATGACCAAAGCGATGATCACGAGCAAGATCATCGCGATGGACACAACGGTGGCGGCGATTCGCGAACCAGACCAAGGTTTCTGCCCGTACACTTTTCCCGTTTGGCCATTCACCAAAAATCGATAAACGGTGTCCCGATAGCGATAGCTCAGCACATGCACCGGCAACAAGACCAAGTCCGATCCACCCACCTCGAGATCCGTGCGAACCTGCAAATCGCTGGTGACGTCTCCTGGTAAAAAGTTAGCAATGGCAGCTCGATCGCGTGAGCGAAACTCCTGCTGAGTGATCTGCAAAGCAGCATCCTTGGTAATCGAATATTCCTCGGACATCCAACCGGCCAAGTACATCGGACGATAGCGCATCATCTTGTTGAGTTGGTACGGTTGGATCGCAAGCGATTCATCTTGGGGGAGACCTTTTGACGCCGAAACCATAAAGCCAGAATAGTACTTTCGAAATACTCCCGAGAGGGGCCACCATTCGGTCTCTTGCACGGTGCGGGTCATTTGCCGAGTCTTTCCGTCTGCATCCTTGACGGTGTACGTTTCCGTTCGGTACCAGTACTCTCCGATGTTGGCGGACCATTGGCTTTGCGCTGTCATGGAGAAATGCCAAAAGGGAATGTACACACCTTGTTGCTTTTCGCTGATCGCTTTCGTCTTGAGGTCACCTGGGCGAAAGAAACTGTTTTTACCAAGCCATTGGAAAAACATCTCTTGAGCTTTTTCGCGAGTGATCTCAAACCCAATGATAAATTCGGGGCGTTGCGAGGTCCGTTCGTCGCTGGGAAGTTCCGCAACGTAGCTAGAATCGCAAAATGGGCACCGCAGGCTCCTTTGGTCAGCAGCGACATCCACCTCGCTGCCGCAGTTATCGCATCGAAACGACCGAGTCTCGCCGCGAGTCTGAAGTTGCTGAGTTTCAATCGAGACAGGATCGACTGAATCATGAACGTCATAGTTGGCAGAACCGACCTGGTCATCTCGAACTTGCCTCTCTCGAGATGGCAGTCCTTGTTGCTGTTCACCTGGTGTCTCAAAAGGGATACCGCATGCAACGCAAAAACGGGACCCAACTTGACGCGGTGTCCCGCACGCCTGGCAGGGTAGCAGCGAGCTAGCAAGCGACCGGCTCGTATCACGCCATGTCTCATTCTCGATAACATGGGCGTCGATGATCTCGGGCTCGCGACGTGAACGCTTGGTCATGCTGTGCCGAAAAGGATTACTCTTGAGAGTCAAAAAACATCCGCTCTAGGGGACTCGATGATCGTCGGCAGGGCCTGTGATCAACCACAAAGTTAGGACGATCGAAAACCGTTTATTGTACCAAATCCAATGCAGCCGACGAGCCGACAAGGATTACGGCTTTTGAACGAAGCCGTAATTCATCGGTGGAATATACGCGATATCGCGTCCTGTGGAGAGAGCGCAGACAAAACAGCGTTGAACCCGGCGAGCCAGGAACGCGTAGGCCAGCAACCTCTATCCGCCAATTTAGCAGCTACTCGGAAGCGTTGACCCAAATGCTTGCTTCGGGTCTACATCATACCGAACAAGAAATCTACTGTTGAATCACCAATCAAATTCCAAGGAGCACCCAGAGCGACAACGCCGTGCTTCGGTTGCGGCGACTCTGTGCACCCTGCCTAAGGGGAAAGGTCGTTCGTTACCGGCAAGTTAGCCAAAAAGCATTCGTTGCCATGACATTGGATCCAATACCTGCATCTCGATATTCGCTCTCCGGGGGCTTTTTGGTAAAACGTGGGGATCCAAAGCACTTATTCGTAGAATCCCCGATCAATCGATGAGCAATCATGGCCGACCCCAGTGAAACTGACACCGCACCGAAGCCTTACGGTCCGTGGAGAATCGTTCGTCGAAATCAGATGTATCAAGACCCATGGATGAGTGTCCACATGGATAATGTATTGCGTCC
>CAIXME010000933.1 GCA_903920425.1 uncultured Pirellula sp.
GAGCGATTGGATCGAACCCAGGTGGGTGACCCAATCGATGGAGCCGAGGATCCTATTGAGAGTGCCCCCAGCACCGCAAAGGGAAAGCAACGCAAGAGTGGATTCAATAAAGAAACTGAGCAAGCTGTTATCGAATCCTACGATGAAGTGTGCCGCGGGCTTCCTGTTGACTACGTATTGTGCGACAAGGACCTTGCCAGCGCATTCGTGAAGGCGTGCCTTCAAAAGGGATTGGGGGGGAATGCTACGGTATGGAACCGCTTTTTGCTGAGTCTCGAAAAAGAAAACAAGCTTTCTCGATCCAGCGACCCGACGACCAACTTGACGTTAGAACAACTATGTCGATTCGGATATGCAAGTGAAGTGGCGTGGCGACTATTGTCGATCGACTACCGCAAGACCTTGGATGAAATTCTGTGTAGTCCCGAATTTGCGTGCGAGTTCGACCGACTGGCAGTTCTGTTCGGACCGGCTGATGGCTCTATAACGTCGCTAGAATTTAGGCTCGCTGCCCTGTTGTTGCGAAAGCAGTCTGAATTGGCACGTGACGGAGCAGCGAAACGTTTTGCCGACTGGATTTCCAAAACAAAGGAAATCCCTCAGGTCCAGATTGAGAAGGGGCTCCATCCAATCGACGCTCCAGGCGTGTTCGTGCTGTGTTCCAAACAGGCTTCGCTCTTTGTGGGTGAAAGTATGAACATGCGTTCCAGCGTCGAGCAGATGATGGGCAATGAAAAATGGCAAGCGCTTGAGCCGGATTCGGTAATGTTTGTTGAACAAGACCCCGTCTTGGCCGACCTGTATGCTCTGAAATCGGCCTTGGTTCAGCGCGAGCTACCTGTCTTGAATTGCAGGCTTTGGGTCGACAGTCTGGAATTGCCAAACTGATAGCAACTCAACTGCTATGGATGCTAGGCAATGCGAGAAGCGATCGAGAAAATGAATTTGTATTCGACAGCGGTCACAGGTTGAATGCTCAATCGCATGCCTTTTCGAAGCAAAACCATTTCTGCCAGTTTCGGATGCTCGCGTAGCATCTGTAGCGTTTGAGGCGTGGGAAACTTCGTTTCCAATTGGATATCTACCATCTGCCAGCGAGGATTGTCTGGTGAGCTTTTCGGGTCATAGTAAGGGCTCGTCGTATCCCACGCGGTATGGTCCGGATACGCGGTTCTCGTCACGGTCGCTGATCCCACTACACAGGATGGGTTCGCGTTGCTGTGATAGACCAAGACACGATCACCCAGTCGCATTTGGTCACGCATGTAGTTTCTGGCCTGATAATTTCTCACGCCGATCCACCCGGTGGTTTGATTGGGAGAGTTCGCTAAATCATCGATAGAAAAAACGTCTGGTTCCGTTTTCATCAACCAGTGGTTGGGCTTACTGTTTGTTGTGTTCGATTTTTTCATGAACGCTGTTGCTGCTTTGCGTGTTCCTCAAGCTATTCCATTGGATTGCTCTCTTGCTCTGATCGCTAGAGAGGATGCAAGCTCCGTCTGTGGAAAAGGATAACTGGGAAATGGCAGATCCGCGATGCCCCGGCAACGTAAACAACTCTCTCGGTTCGCGATCGAGACTCGGTGCTGCATACCAAATGCTCAGCGTTCCGTTGGAATCGCCAGTCGCCAAAATCGATTCCGATGGGGCGGTCGCAATTGTCTCCAATGGGATATTAGAGATAACTGGTTCTAGTAGCTGGGTTGCAGCCGGATCCAGAGGGATAAAGTCGATACGACTTTGAGTCTTGGAACGGGATAAAAGAACAAGGTTCAACGGTTCGGACGTGGCCGTTTTTTGTGCGTCACGTAGCCATTGCAAGTCAAAACATTCGAACCCGCCTGACATCATTTTGCCACTCCATCCGTGGTCGTTTACGACGAGCGGCGCATTCTCGGAACCGATGTCTGAAATACTCCATTGGTTCTTTGCATCGAGAATGAGCAATTGGTTTCTATTGGGGTGCCAGCGAACCATCCGAACGTTTTCGGCGGTCATCTCGGGCTCTCGTTTCGCTTTGCCGGAGTCATCGATGGCGAGGCATAGCAGACTCCCAGCGCTAACTGCCGCGTCGGGGAGATTACCGAGTAAGGCGACTCGCTTTCCGTCGGGCGACAAATGACAATCCTGAATCGAAACAAATGGGTGTTCGATCCGTGTCCACGAGACGTTGTTTTCCGATTGGCATGTGGCAAGCCAGGCAATACCGTGTTCATGTCCTGTCACCCAGCGAGTGGACTCATTGTCGTGACTTGCTACTACGCAGGGTGGCCTACCGAGCCGTTTCGGTTTTTCGGTTTCTGCGTTTGAGAGCCAAAGCGATCCAAATCGGTCGGAGGAGATGCTGCGACCTTCCTGCGTAAATTTGCAATCAAAACGCTCGATTGCTGGAATATCAGCAAGCACTCGCGAAGCTTCTAATGGTTCGCGATTCGTTGGCGAGCCATATCGAATTTCCGGGTATGTTCTTTCCCCAACCATTTCTGGCGTTGTGCTGTTACGATTCCAAGTCAGCTGCAGGCAGTTGCTTTTCGGTTTCGATTCGGCCGATCGGACCACGACCTCGATAGAATCAACATTGGAGTCTGAGGCAGTGATAACAAAGTCCAGAAATCGCCAGGGAGCTTCCTGTTCGAGAGATTGGATGCTTGCATATACGGGAGACCAGCACAAATTTTGGAGTGTACTTTCTTTCCAATCCAGTCTCGCTATGCGTCCATGTTCGAAAATCAGATAAAGTCGCTCTCCATCACTGGACCAAGCCGATTCGATGGGTGGAAAACGATTGTTGATCGCTAGGTCAAAGTACCTATAGCCGGGCGCATCCCATTTGGTTGTGTCGTTGGAGTCGACGATACGAACGGCTCCCGAGGCCGCAACGAGGGCGGTAAGATTGGGTTGCTGCGGATGTGGTATGGCAAACGTTGCGCCAAATCGATCCTCCGTTTCCATCTCGATCGAGTTCTTCGTCGGCAATCGGTAGGTTTGTCGCGAATCGCAGATAAACAATGTGTTATCGTTTTCCGCAAATGCAATCCGGCAAGCACTGGTCGAAGCAATAGATGCTCTGCGAATCATTCGGTCGTCTCGCGTATCCCAAATGCACACCTCGCTGGTTCGTTCTCCAGCGGAGGAGTAGGCGGAGGAAAGTCCATTTAGCTTGGCGATTGTCGCAACAAGTGGTTCTCGGCTGGCAACTGCCATATCGGTAATCAACGCGCCGGGCGAGTGGCCAACGTACTGAGCTTTTGCATTCAAGCCACCTATGCGAAGAGTACCTTGGTCATCGAGCAAGCAAACATTGCGGTCCGATCGCATCGATTGAGAAATGATTCGAGATGGCGTTTCATAGGATTGCATTTTCCTGTTTTGCTGTTCAAGGACATCCCAAACCATGATGTTCCCGCGATCGTCCGCGCCCAAGACTGCGTTGCTATCGGCGAGGAATAGGGACCGCACAATGTTTCCTGGTAGCCCTGCGAGAAAATGGGCGTATCCTAATTCTCCGTTAACGGGGTTCGATTTCCAAACATGGACAACCGGTTCGTCGCCGCAAGAGATCGCTGTTCCGTCTTCGGAAAGTTGGATTGATCGAATGGCTGCCGAGTGCTTTCGAGGCAAGAGTTCACTTGCTACCGCAAATTGGGATGGACTCGTGGCGTTTCGATTGGAGAGAAAGATCCTACCATCTTCGCATCCAAACATCGCGAACTTTCCATCCTTGGAGATGGATGCTGCGGTGATGGTGGAATCAATCGATTCAGGTATGTCCATCAATTGAATCTGGTTTGATGTAAAGTTTGCAAGCAGTACATGCTGTTTGCCATCGGGGAGAGTTGAAAACCCGAACACTTCGTTGGAGTCGCTACCAACAAATTCGAGAGAGTTGAGTTCGCCGCGGCAATCCAGGACTCGAGGTTCTACGACAGGTGAATTGTTGGTTGGGTCCCAGAACCAAAGTCCCGAGTTGATCCCGCCTACGATCTTGTCTCCCTTGGGGCTAATCGCCAATCTTTGCAAAGCCCTTCGGCCAAACGCTGGAATCGGCTTAGCTTGGGCGTCATTGAAATTCCATTGGAGCATCGACGAATTGGAATTGCTTGCTACGGCAATGGTCGCTTCGGTCCCGTCAGGAGCAATCGCGATGGATTGTATCGAACTAGGTAAATTGATTTTTCGATCGGGCAGGACCGAGACCGCTTGATCGACGATGCGGAACAATTGGACAACACCTCGCGATGTGCCAATGGCTCCCAGGTTTCGCTTGGGTAGGTATTGCATTGCTGTGACTTGCCCATCGACATGCAATGAACTCAAGTCTTGGTTGTTCAGTAAAGCGATGCGGCGATAGGCCCAGTTTTGCAACGTCACAGTGCTAGATTTCATGGGGCTAGATTTCATGGCGCTAGATTGGATACCAAGCCCTGACTCAATAGTCTTTATCTGTTCTAGCAATTGCGAACTGCGCACGATGTCTAGCTGATTGGATTGAGCGAGCGCCAAGTTGAGTTTCGATTGGTAGTTTCCAAGGAGCGCGAACCGAGCATTTTGGACTGCGACTTGTTCGGATAAGATTGCCTTTTGTTCCGACGCGACGGCAGCTTCGCGAGCAACCACTTCCTTGTCCTTCGCAAGCTTTTCCTGCAATTCAGCTTCGATCGCTTTGTCTCGTTCGGATTGAGCAAGTTCTTTTGCCTTGGCTTCGTTTTGACGGGCTGTCTTTTCATCTTCAGCAGCTCGCTGTGCTCGGTTGCGCTCTTCGAGAGCAACTTGTTTGGCTTCTGCTTCGACCATACGAGCATTCTTTTCGGATGCTGCCGCTTTGATGGCGATAGACTCGTTGTCTCGGGCGATTTTTTCTTGTCGCTGTGCGTAGAGCGTTGCCAGAGTTAACGAGATGCCAGTGAATAGGATCATGGCTGCGATCGCCCATCGCATCAATCGCAATCGCCTTTCGCGTTGCGCGATCTCCTGTTTCTTTTCGAGGGCCGAATCAAACAATAGCTTTTCTGCTGGCTGATTTTGATCCAGGGTTTGCAAGCAGAGATCGTAGTCCCCTTTGTCTAGGGCGCATTGTCCATAGGCTAAACGCGTGCGATGCAACCCTACTTTGGCGGCCTCATTTCCCGGCCACAATTCGATCGCATCTTGCATCGAAAACAGGGCTCGCGAAAAGCCTTGGTAATCCTGGTTCTCCGTGGACGTAATCAGGAGTTCTTCAGCCCGTTGCGTTAGCAGAATACTCTGAGCGTATCTCAAGTGTTCGCGTATCGCGTCTTGGAATTCGACTACGGTTGTGTATCGGTCCGCAGGCTCGGTTGCCATCGCGCAATTGGCGATGTCAAGCAATGGATCATCGATATCGGTTTCGATGTTGATGTTTTTAGCGGCGTTCGCCAAACATTCTCGGACGGTCGTTCCTTTGTGAGGTGCTCGCCCAACGATGATTTGAAATAGGATCGCACCGAGGATATAGATGTCGCTGGCTTTACCGATCTTGGACAGTTCGTGCTTAGCCATCTCGGGAGCCATGTAGACTGGTGTCCCGCTCATCCCAAACGTTTTGGTGGTATCGAGATTAACGGCCAGGCCCCAGTCCATGACGAGCACTTCACCGAACGCGCCCAGCATGACATTCTCTGGCTTGAGGTCCCGGTGGATGATGTTTCTCGAATGCGCAAACGCTACGGCATCGCAGACCTTCATAAAGATCTCGAGGTTTTCTTCGCGTGACTTTTGGACCAGCACATCCTCCCACGGCGTACCATCCACCATTTTCATCGAATAGAACAACGTTCCATCGTCGTTGGATCCCATGTCGTGAATGGGGACAATATTCGGATGGTCAAGGTCGCCGGTAATCTGAGCTTCGTAAAAGAATTTACGCTTGCTCTCATCCGATACGGCTTTGCTTGACTTGATCGCTTTGATGGCGACTTTGCGATCGAGCGTTTTTTGGATTGCCGAATACACGACTCCCATACCGCCCTCGCCGAGCTTTTTGACGATTTTGTAGTCGGGAGACGACGCTAGGTCGTTTGTGCCTTCCGCGAGGGTTCTTTTGCTGATGGTCGATAAAATGGAATTATCATCGATTGAGAAGTTCCCTGATGCGCTCGCCGAGTTCTGTGCGGTCGAGCCGCGGCGCACGGGCCCTACGGTTTGCTCTGACGCGGCCAGGAACACGGTTGCTTGAGGGGAGTTTGCTGCAAATGAATTCCCCGTTTGTGGTGAGTTAGCTACAGTTCCGCGAGCCATCAACCCTGCTTCGCCCAAGCTGATCGTGGCTCCCGGGCTAGCATCGGTTCGGTCGATATCTGTACCGAGCGTCTGTCCTACGTCTCCTAAGCTTAGATTCGAGAGGTCGATTGTGCTCCCATTCGAAGAATCATCCGGAGGCATGGTCGCGTTAGGATCGAAGGTCTCTTCGCTTTGCGTCGAGTTAATGCTTTGGTCGAAGGTACCAAGATCAAACGTACTATCGATGGTAGCATCATCGAATTGCGCGGTTCGGAATTGATCGTCGCTTTCTTGGGAAACGAGGGATCCGTGGCAACGAGAGCACCGATTCGATTGGAGATCGGCCGCGATCAATTCGCTTTTGCAGTTTGGACATATTTTCATTTCGACTCTCCTGCGTCTTGAGAGGGCTCAGGAGCGTTTGGTGTTTCTTTGTTTAATTCCTTTGGATTCTCATGCGCAGAAGGTTGTTTGTCCACAGAATCGCTAGCCGATAAACCAGGAACGACAAACAGTGCGTTGGAGACGTTTAATGCTTCGTCGAAATCTCGCACTCCGAATACCTTCAGTACTTTCGCACCGGTTACGTTATCGATGGAAACAACTGCGTATGCACCCGCAGGCTTGGTTGGGTCGTTTCGATATTCATCCACCCACGCTTGAATTTCCACTGCCGTTGGAGCGGTAGTGCCTACAACATCTTTGGTTGCAAGATAGGGTTGGCCAGGAATGGATTTGGGGGCATCAGACGAAGTTTCTCTCGAAGTCGTGGAACGGTTCGATGGGTTCGACGTGTCTACCAGGCTGCTGACTTGAATCTCGTCTCTCGTTGGAAGCTCTCGATCGGAAGGCTGACCATCGTCGTCCGCATCATCGAAGCTCACCCGTATGATAAATACTTCAAAGACATCTTCGGCGATCGTGTTCCCTGGCGTGTCGCTGGTGTTCATGGGATAGGTGGTTTCGGAGTTGGGAGCGATCCGAACGGGTGCCACCAGCAGAGGCGGATTGACTACGATCTCGGTCGGTAAGGGTAAACTGATTTTTCGTCCCGGCGAATAGACTTCATCAATAAAGTCTACCGATGGCAGCAGTTCTACCTTGCCTGCGGCGACGTCCACTTGCCCGCCCTGTTCAAACAAGAAAAACTCGGATGAGCGTCGAAAGAGCGCATTGGTTGGAAGGGTTTGGAACGATGCGAGAACCGAATCATCAAACGGGACGAGTCTCTGGAACACAGCTGCTTGTCCGTCTTGTTGCGTATGGGAGCCAATGGCCCCCGAGGAGACTCCAAGAGTGGAAGCAAAAATTTCTTGAGCCGTGTCGAAGAGTTGGGAACTGCCATCAACGTACCGAACAATCGCTTGGAAGCCACTTTCGCCAGCGTTACCGAACTGCGTAGAAACGCGTTGATGGACATTTTGAGTACCGGAGTCTGCAAAGGCATCGGAGGAATAGAGAACGTCGCGGGTCGATTTGTAACCCTCCGGTCCTTGTCCGCCGTCAAACGCTCCTGCGTTAAAAGTAGGCTGAGCGACAATACGACGCGTTGTAGCGTCAAGCGAAACGTCGACAATTTCTAGAGTTGCACCTGTCCCGAATTGGAGTTGGGCTCCCGCGATGAGAACGATGCCGCCTGGGTTCGACTGTGTGTACTGCTGCAGAATATCACCCGCAATCACGAGGTTATCACCCTGTGGTGTTTCGATCAATGTGTTAATGCCGTCGCCTGTTGCGGCAACGCCATCGATCGTGAGTTGGCGGTCGTTTTGCACAAACAAACCATATTGGTTTCCAAACGATTGGATAAACGAGGCTCTTGCTCGCAACTGAGCGAGCGTCTCACCACTGAGCAACTGTTCTGAAAGTGATACGTTGAGGGGAAGATCGTTTTGCAACGAATTGAGGTATTGTTGACCCTGTAAGTCTGCGAGGGAGTTCAACGAGAACAGTCCAGAAGAGTTTAAGTTGCCGTTGCCTCCCACGGTTGCCAACAATCGGTCCACCGAAATTTTTCCTAAGTGCGCAAACGTCCCCGCATCGATATGCAAAGCAGGAACCACAATGCTCAATGCGGCCGTGCTGACAATACTCGTAGTGGATGCAAGCGATGCAGTCCGAGTTGCGACGATCGATGCCACCTCTAAGGCAGAGTCTTCTTGGATTACGATTTCGAGGGCCGAAGCGGAAACAACACCTAGCTGTGTCGTACCAAGTCCGCCAATATGAATAACGGACTGATCGGCCTTCAACGCGACGTTGCCAAGCTGGACGATGCCGAGAGAGCCGATCTCGATTTCGCCTGTTGCCGATACGAACGAGCTAGGGCCAACTGCACTCAACTTGTCGGCGATACTGTCCGACAAGCGTATGCTTGTCGAGGCGTTCATGTCGATGGAGTTTGCCTGAACCCCAGCCCCGATTTCGTCCGAGATGGCGGCGCTGCTCGAGAGACTCAATCGATTGCCCGCTGCAATACTGGCAAGTGATAGATCTGCGTCTTCTTGGATAGAAATGTTGATGGCCGAGGACGAGACTACGCCTAAATGGGTGTCGCCAGAGCCACCAATACGGACATCACCGGCGCTCGCTTGTAGCGATACGTTTTGTAGCTGGAGGGTGCCAAGCGTACCCAACGTGATACTTCCTACGGTGGATTCAAATGTGCTTTCTCCGATCACTTCCAGAGAGTCGACCGAATTGCTGGCCAGGGTAATATCGCCAGTAGCGGTGACTTGGAGCGATCCCTTGGACAGCATGTGCGTGACAGGAGTGTTGGCAATTGATCCAGACACGTCGAACAGAACGTTGTTCGCCACGATTCCAAGTTCGCGACCATCAGGATTGGGCAACACTGGATTCGCAAGCGAGAGGCTCGCATCCAATTGGAAGCGAACATTGCCGGATTGCCCATCGATGATGCTCGCGCTGGAAAACCCCAGTTGCGATACTTGGGTAGTTCCGCCACCACCCACGTCAATGGTATCCCCGCCCAAGGATACAAACGAGGCCATACCGTTGCCAACTGTTA
>CAIXME010000934.1 GCA_903920425.1 uncultured Pirellula sp.
CCAACATCGTCTGCGCCAGCGTCCAAGCAGATTTGTCTTAGTTGATCCATTCCTAGCGTCTCGATTGCACTTGGCTTCGGTTTGTTGCGTAGCGCTATCACGGTGGGATGATCTTGAGACATTGGCAGCTCGTATTCGTATTGGACGAAGCACTTGCACTTTGCAAGTTAACTGCTTGCAATTTACAAGTGGTGCGTTTAAAGTCAAGAGCGATGTCAAACTGACAATGAAGGCTTTCTGTCTAAAACCATTTTTCCTTGTGCAAATAGGAACATCATGAAGCAAGCAAAACATAAGCGATCACCATGCCCCATTGCCTGCGTTTTGGATATCCTTGGGGACAAATGGACGTTGTTGGTTATTCGCGATATGTTTTGCGGTCGGAGCTATTTCAATGAATTTTGTCGCTCTCCCGAAGGGATTGCCACCAATATTTTGGCAGACAGGCTTGAGAAATTGGTGGAGCAAAAGCTTGTTGAAAGATACGTAACCGAAGATACCCCACCGCGCGACGCGTATCGGCTAACGAGCAAAGGCAACAGCTTGAAACCGGTTTTGAAAGCAGTTGCTGATTGGGGCTTGGCAAACATCGACGGCACTACTGCCAAAATGAAGCTAGTCCAAACACCTTCTTAGCGACCCGATGATGCATCCTTCTCAAATCAACCGCATTATGCTCCGCCATTCCGCATGAGATGCGGTTGTGTACCTACAGCAATGTCCCTCTCAGCAGAAGTATTGCCACGCTAAAGTAGATGATCAATCCGGTAACATCTACGAGTGTCGCCACCAGCGGAGCAGACGATGTGGCAGGGTCGAGCCCAATTCGCTTTAAAGCGAAAGGCAACATGGCTCCCGCGATCGTTCCCCACAGCACAATTCCGATGAGTGAAAAGCCGACCGTGAGTCCGATCAGAAACCAATGCGGTCCATAGATGTTGGAGAATGTCGTCCAGAGTGCTATGCGAGTGAATCCGATCATGCCCAGCGTGCATCCCAGTGCAAGGCCCGAGATCACTTCACGGCGAAAAACACGCAACCAGTCTTTTAGTCCAACTTCGCCCAAGGCTAACGCTCTAACGATAAGTGTTGCGGCTTGCGATCCGGAGTTCCCACCGCTGGAGATGATCAGTGGTACGAATAACGCAAGCACAACAGCCTTGGCGATCTCCACTTCGAAGAATCCCATGGCTGTCGCGGTCAGCATCTCTCCTAGGAACAATACAACAAGCCATACTGCTCGCTTCCGAATCATCGTTAGCAATGGAGTTGTATCGTAAGGTTCATTCAAGGCTTCGAGACCACCCAACTTCTGCATGTCTGCGGTTGCGGACTCTTCTGCAATGTCGATGACGTCGTCGATCGTTACGACCCCTAATAGCTTTCCCACTTCGTCGACAACAGGCAACGCGGTTCGGTCGTATTGTCGAAATATCTCGACCGCGTCGCGCTTCGAATCGTGGACCTTGAGGCTCACAAAATTGTTGTCCAGGATCTCCGAAAGGTATTGTGTTGGCTTGGCGAGCAATACTTTTCGAATCCGAAGGTCATCAATTAATTTATGGTCGTTGTCGACGATGTATACGACATTGAGGGTCTCGCTGTCTTGGCCATGCTGCCTGATATGATCCAAGACATGCTGCACAGTCCAATGAGGTAGTACCGCGACAAAATGCGGTGTCATCAATCGGCCGATACAATTCTCCGGATAGGTGAGTAGCGATTCGGCTATCACCCGCTGCTCATCTGACAGCAGCATCAGCAACCGTTTTTGTTCAGACTCCGAGAATTCACCAAGTATGGCGGTTCTGTCGTCGTCTGCAATTTCATTTAAAAGCGATCGAACGGATTCGGAAGGTAACGCACCCAGCAGGTGCATTTGCGAGCGTCGGTCGAGATACTCAAAGACACGGGCTCGTTGCGGTCCCGACATCATTTGCATTCCTGCAAGGTCTTCGTCATCCGAAAGCTCATCGAATAGTTCGACGACGTCAGCAGGAGACCATCGGCTTAAAATGTCGCGCAGCGTCGATTCGTCGCCGCTCGCAATGAGCTCACGCACTTCCGGTAGTAGCAACTTCCCAAGCATAATTTGGTCAACGATTTCTCTAGTGCGTGCAGATGATCAGTCAATGGGCGTAAGAAACCCATCGACACCTTGTTCGCAAAGTTGACGTTATCTGCCCAAAGGTAGCGTCAAGAGTGGCGCTTTGGATTTGGTCGACTCAAGCTCTAGCCGCGAGACTTCTAACAATAGCGCAAACGTTGCTTTGGTATCTCGGTCTCGTTCATCGATGTAGTACCAATAGCCTTTATACTGGACTGCGACCTGAGCACATTCGGGTCTCTTTTTTGATTTGACGCTGCAAACGCGAAAAAGTCCACCCATCACTTGCTGCCAATCGAACAGTCCGCCATGAGCGTCGCATGTTCGTGGGGCAACTCCGCTCGTCAAATGCTCCCGGGGTACATCAACGCCATGGGCGACAAAGAACAATACTTGGAGAAGCGAACGCGTTTCCAAATCCAAGGTCTCCAGCCCGTTAGGCGGGGCATCCTTGAGAAACGGATCGAGTTTTTCGGACGTCAGATCGAATGTCCTGATGTTGGGGTTGAGTTTGAATGCGTTGCAGAAAATCAACCAATCATTGTCGTCGTTGACATTGGGCTCAACCCGAAGAACCGGCTGTTTCTGCCGACGGATGAGACTGACGCCTTCGCTGGATGATTTGA
>CAIXME010000935.1 GCA_903920425.1 uncultured Pirellula sp.
TGCAGCTGCAGCGAGCCACCGCTCAGGCCTTTCGGTATAAAAAACGACGGAACGCCCAGCATCGATTCGACCTAGCTGGTCTTTAGGGATGGCCGATCGGTCCACCAAGCCAATAGGGTAATTGAACTTCTTTCGCAGATCACTAATCTCCTCATCCATGTTCGAAGCGTTCTCCAGTCGATTTGCGATCATGGATACCCAGCCGCCAATCGAGTCTTCGATCTGGAATAGAAAATACTCCGGAAACGGACCAAGTTGCAAAAACTCCGATCCTCCGTCGAGAGCAGTGATGACAACTGCGCCTACTCCTCTAGAATCCATGAACTCAACCGAACCAGGTTGCTGCAGCTTGGTCTGGAACGCCACAGGCAACTCGCTGAGTTTCCGAATAGAAACCGGATACGAGAATTTTTTCTGGATACCGTCCAACAACGCAACTTTATCACATTCCCGGCAAGCATTCACTTGTTCTGCGACGACGAGGATACCACCTCGATGGGCGTTGACTATGACGCGAGTGCGTTCCGTGTCAGCTCGATAACGCAATACGTAACCATGAATGAACCATGCCATCAGAAGGACAGCAAGCACACTCAAGTAAAAGCGAAAGAATAGTTGCTTCATGATTCCATCGACAACTGATATCCAGTCCCTCGTACCGAAAGAATTCGTTTGGGTTTGAGCGGGTCATCGCCAAGCTTCTTTCTCAAACGGGATATTCTCAAATCGATCGATCGATCTAAGCCATCGTAGCGCATTCCATGGATGAACTGGTATATCTCGCTTCTACTGAGCGGAGCACCCGCGTGATCGATCAATAGCTTGAGCAGATCGAACTCCGCAGTCGTCAAGTCGATTTGCTTGCCATGCAATTGCACAACGCGACGCGTTGGATCGACGGTTAACGCACCTACCGAGATAGGTTGGCTCGGCTCATACTCGTCTACGGTGCTTCTGCGCAAGTGAGTCCGCAATCTCGCAAGGAGCGCATGTGGGCGAACCGGCTTGGACATATAGTCATCGGCACCGTATTCCAGACCGAGCACTTCGTCCACTTCGCCACCTCGCGCAGTCAGCATGATAATCGCACCCGAGTACTCGCGTCTCACGGTTCGACAGATGGTGAACCCGTCGAGGCCAGGCAAATTGACATCCAAGATGACCGCTTCGGGCAACTCCACAAGGATCCGCTTCGCTGCATAGTCGCCGCGTCGTTCGACAGAAACGTCAAAACCGTGCGGAGATAAAAAGTCAGCGATCATTGCAGCTAGCTCCGCATCGTCTTCCACCAGCAGGATTCGGTAGTTCGCAGAAGCAACAGGTGAAAGTGTCAGGATTTGTCCATCCAATCTTGGAGAATGGCGAAAACTCCTTGCGTGTCTCCAGCGGAGATTTTCAAGGCGATCGCATCGAGTTGTTCTTTGGATGGGGCACCTTCATTGGAGCCCGGTTTCTGCCTTAGATGCAACAGCATGCTGGGCAGTTTCAAATCGTCCTCGGTCGGACGAAACGGTTTGCCGCTCCATTTCTTACGCGCGTCTTGCAACGCGATCAAATCGCGGTGAACGAACTCGCGACTCGGCTCGATCATGGTCCCTTCGCTCCAGTCGTTCCATGTAGCAATTTGAATCAGACGCGATTTGGATTGGTAAGCTGCGGCGAGCGTATCCGCAAATGTCGCACCGCTATCGTCCCCAATACTCCCCCAACTATCGTGCACTTGTGCTTCTGCGTAGTAGTCATGAAAACGCGGAAACGCGACAGGAATCGATTCGGCCCAAGCCTGTGACTGGTCATAAAATCGTTGGACTGAAACCATCCCACTATTGGGCACAGGCCAATCGAATGCACCAAGAGCCGCCTCACGTCGGTGGTGCTGACTAAAGTAAGCGATGGGTGTGGATAGCTGAGCCAAACATTGTGTCCACTCCGCATCGCTCAGCCCTGCTTGACCAAACGACAGCAGCACCGGCTTCTTGTCGAGCTTGACGTAGTTGTCCATCGCAAACCAATGCTTCTTGAGCCACCGCAATTCCTCTGCGGCATGTTCGATCCTCTTTGACGCGTCCAGTCGCTTTGCCTCGACCAACGCGGGGATCGTTTGATCTTCGTAGCAAATGATGAATTTCATCCGGAAACGCTGCAGTTGCTCGATCAACCGCTGGGTATTGCGGTGCAGTATTGCATAGTCGCGGTAATCGGTCAGGCCATACCAATCGACATTAACACCATCTACCCCAGACAGTTTCATCAATAGTAGCTGGTACTCCAAGATCGCCATATCGCCGGAATCGTAGGGACCCGATAAAGGATAATAGTGAGCGGCGATTGGTCGCTTTCCGTCTGTCTCCAAATTGGGATCCAGTTTATTCATCGTCCAATGCCAGCCCCAAGTCCGATTCACCGGACTGGCTGTAAACCAAGGCATGTAATGAGCCAGTACTAGCCGGCTCGTCGGTGTTGCGCTATTGGACGGTTGTGCGTGCGCGATCTGAGCTAGGGCAGCGAAGTACAAGCAGGCGAGGATCACGACGCATCGAAAAAGAGGCATGGCATAATTCGGGTGAATGCATTCTGAACGGGAATCACACCACCATTCTATCTTCCGTAGCACCAGAAACCATGGAATCCAAAAGATGGATACAAATCGATACCAATTCGGACTTGGGTGATTTCTTAGACGTCGGGTTGTGATAGTGCAGAGCAGATTCGATGGTTCACGCGGAGACGCGGAGTCGCGGAGAAGAGTTGTGATTCAAAAAATGAATTCTTGAAATCTCTGTGTCTTGGTGTCTCTGTGGTGAAAATTCTTGATTGCTGAGTGTCCATACTGGCGGAATCACTCGCCCACGCGTCGGGTTGTGATGAAAGCGATCGCGCTTCAGTGCTACAGACTTGGTCGAACTATGCCTTCAACAGGTCGCTCAGAACGACCATCAACGCGTTGATTTGATCGTCCGTTCCGACGCTGATGCGTAGTCCATCTCCCCATCGTGGATAATTCATGTAGCGAACCAAGATGCCGTTCTGTTTCAATGACTCGTAGATCGGCTTGACGGGACGGTCTTTTCGAGAACACCAAACAAAATTCGCATGCGATGGAATAATGTCGAATCCCAACGCAGTTAGTTCTGTCGTCATGCGGTTTCGCGTCGCTATGATCTTTCGCACGTTCTCTTTCAGCCACGCTTGATCGGATATCGCAGCCGTAGCACCCGACAACGACAACGCATCCGAATTGTACGAGTCTTTGACCTTGCGTAGCGTCTGAACAATCTCAGGATGCGCAACCAGATATCCAAA
>CAIXME010000936.1 GCA_903920425.1 uncultured Pirellula sp.
GATGAGTTCAAGAATGTGGGTTGTCCGTAGGCTGTGTAGGCGTAGCGTTCGCTTACGTTGCCGCTGGAGTCGCTTAACGCGGTAACGCTATATTGCTGGTTCCCATGATAGAGTGTCGTGACCCCGGCATATGCAGATGCCTCTTCACCATGCACTTCCTTAGCGGAAGTCGCGAGCGAAGTCGCGGATTGACCTATGATGTCATTTTTAAATGACGCGATCAGGTTTGGGCCTCCCGCGGGCGCGTGCGCGCAAGGCTTCAATTGTTCGTTCGGTGAAATCGAGATTGTGGACATGACCAAATTCTAGACCTTGCAGAACGGCGCAGCAACGTTTTGGATGCTCGTCGATTGGTTTATTTGGTTAGATATCGAAGTATCACCTTGGGTCAATTCACGCAACTTAGAACCCGACCTTTGAGGTCGCAGAAAGTGAGCCACACTCGGGCTCACTCGCGTTCACTGAAACGACAGGTACATCGATGGCAGCGTCGAATATGGACCTGTAGTGCGCCCTTTAGCGGAGTTTATCGTCAGACTAAAGTTCAGTCATTGCCCACATTGCACTTGGGGGTGACATCTAATCTAGCTGTTATTGTTCGTGGTTACGATAAACAATGTCAATTTGCTAAAAAGATCAGTGCGTTTTCGTGTTCTCTTCTTTGTCTAGTACAATCCTCGCTTACCAAGATTTTCATCACTATCATTTGAGAAAGCGAAATGAAGCAATTCCTTCCCGTCTGCGCGGTTCAGGACGCGTAAAAAGAATACAGAACTTAGCTGGCCAAAGATGAACACATAAGAATCATTGATTGTTAAGTCTGAGTGTAGCACAGCAGGTCCGAACATGACTTGTGGAGCAATATCTGATAACTCATGTGTCCAGTTCTCTGAATTTTGCGAATCGAAGAATTCGAGATTACCAACTTCGGAATCAGAAGAGAGCGTCAACTTTGCTTTACTTCGATCATCAAATTCCTTATCGACAATAACCTGCTTGTAATCTTCGAAAACACGTCCCTTTCTGCGTTTCCACACATCCGGTGCCTTAATCATAAAGCGGCCCTCAATGTACCCGGTGTATCGTGCCACGCGAAGTTGATTGTCTACTTCACTTTGGCGGACATGCTTCCATGCGTTGTGAAGCTCTTGGGTTGTGAATTCCTCGGTTCGAAAATCACAATTGCAATACAGCGAATTGCCAAGCACTGTAAGCATTATTAAAAAAACAATCATTTGAATTATCCTAAACCGCGAACTACTTTTTGGGGTTAGCGTCTGCGCTATCAATGGGCGGCGCACATTCAGGACAACAATCCCAATCTCGTTTGTGCCATCGATTAGCCACCCCGTCATCGCTCGCTTTTGTATTCCACGGGTATGGCGCTGAGTCCCAAGATGGAAGGTCGGCGCTCGTGATTGATCCGCCGCAGAAGGGGATATTTACATTGTGCTTTGGGCCAATCAGGTCAATAAGTTGTTCATCAGTAGTTTCAGAACAGTAAAATCTTACCTCACCGTCCGCGCGTCTGCTTCCACAAGACTTTCCGGGAGAGGGGAAGATCGATATATCGGTATGTGGTAGTTGAAATAAGCCTGAGTTGGTATCCTCGTTTGGTCCGACGTACCAAGCTTCCCAAAACTCCGCTGTTCCTGCATTAGCAGCCGGATTGCAAGGCCTGTCTTTGGGGCATGTTTCACCACTACATTTAGCGACTACTTTTTGCACTATCCACCCTCCGGAACCACTTGCGCAAATATTCTTTGCTTTTTTCGAGAGTCGAAACCTCCATTTTTGAACTGAATCCTTCGCGCAAACATGGAAGGGAGACCACAGACTTGAAAACAATGGCTCGATCGTTAACTTCCCATCTGGATCAACACTATTCAATGTCTTCGAATCAAAAGACTCATAAAGATTCCACTCGCTTCCAACATACCCTATTGGGTCTCTGGTGAGGAACCTCCCCGACAACCCACTCATCCATCGAGCTCTGAAGTGATGCAAGCCGAGTGTTGAGTCCCACTCACGTCCAGTGTAGGTATATCGGTTATTGGCTACAGAACTTGTTTGCACAGTCCCTGATGCGTTGAGGAATGTGGGCTGTCCGTAGGCTGTGTAGGCGTAGCGCTCGCTTACGTTGCCACTAGAGTCGCTTAATGCGGTAACGCTATATTGCTGGTTCCTATGGTAGTACAGCACCGTTCCGCCCGTCCCGGTCGTTTTGCGAACTACCGGTTCATCGATGTAACTGCCGTACACATAGCGGTAGATCGGGGAGCTTGCTGCTGAACCCGAGACGTAATCCGCAATCGTCTGCTGGTCAGCTTGGAAAAAGACTGTTTCATTTGAGCTAACCAGCTGGTAGCCCTCTCCTTTCTCCTTCTTGTTTTCATAGAAAAGGAGTGCTCTGGATACCCTGCGGCCTAGTGCATCGTATTTGAATGCTACGTCGTAGCGACCGTCGATATCCAACTCGTCATCTATCTTGAACGTATAGCTCCCACCGATCATGCGGTTATCGAAATCCCATTGCATTGCCAAATCTTTTCCTTCCGTTGCGAGATTATATGGCAAACGCGTTTGGTTACCTTTGACGTCTGTGGTTACGGTCTGGCCTCCAGCGGTGAGCAACTCGTGCGTTGGACCGTGGGTTCGCGTTTGGGCCGTACCGTTGGTCGTAACACTGGTCCAGTCGCCTACCGTTGTTAGGCTCCAGGACTGGTTGAATGAGCCGCTGGCACGTTGGTAACCCGTTAGACGATCCTCGAAGTCATAGGTGGTTCCGGCTGCTGTGAAACCATAGCCGCTCATGACGCCTGCAATGGTTTCGGCGGTCTTGTTCTTATTGGCGTCCCAGCTGTAGGCTAGGTTCCCAACATTGGTGTTGGAGTAATTGATGCTGGAGAGCAAGTTATCCGTTCGATATGCTCGGGTCTCGGTAATCCCGTTTCCAAGCACCTCACTGGTCAACCTTCCACCGTCATCGTAAGTACGGGTGTCGATCACGGAGCTATCCAGTTTGAGTTCGCTCAAAGCCCCGCGTGCCGTGTAGGCTCGATTGGCAATCGAACCGTCTGGGTACGTGTATTTGGTGAGCTCGTTGCGAGCATTGAACTCACTGCCTACCGTATAGGTCTGGCTGGCGATTGTTAACGATTCCGAACCTTTGCGGCCGACTGGGTCATAAGCGTAAGCTACGGTGTTGGTATAACGGCCAGACACGGCTGTCAGCATTCGACCTGCTCGGTCGAAGGTGAACGTATCGGTGTCCGCTATCGTGCCAGTTGGA
>CAIXME010000937.1 GCA_903920425.1 uncultured Pirellula sp.
CACCGGAAGATTCACATCTTCCGCTACCAAGAACGATACGGATCTAGTCGTAGCGGATCCAACGCGTAGCGAATCATTACCGTAGCGGAACTTGTGAAAGTTCCGGCGAATCGCCAGCCATCAATCGCCCACCAAGCAACAACTCGAATCGCCCCACGTAAAGGCTCCGCCGCCGGAAGATTCACATCTTCCGCTACCAAGCACAAGTAGATTGCTAAGGAACGTTGACGATCGTATCTTCGCTCAACAACAATAACGTCAACTGAATATCATTTGGATGCAATCCAAATTGATCACACAGCACACGACGATAGTACCGCAACTGCGCACCATGCACTTCCGTACGCTCCTTTGTCCAAGCTGCCAACTCCATCGAATCCGGTTTTCGATCAGTTTTGAAATCCAAAATCTCAGCTCGAACGACGCGATCTCCGTCGAAACCTAAAACGCACCGATCAATTACGCCGCGAAGCATTTGACCATCGATGATTTGGAGCAATCTTCGTTCGTTGGTCACCTCGAGGTGCAGCATCCGAGGCTGATGCCATGGACGATATCGGTCAGCGCTCAAAGCCAAAAGAACCGAAGGCATTTCGCAGTATTGGACAAACCGTTCGATCCATTCGTTTAACTTGACCTGGCTCATCTCTTCCAAAGTCAACGTAGCTCCAGCGATCTCCTTGAGTCGCTTCTTGTTCGGTTTGTAGTCCTCTATCCAACCTCGAATCTCTTCGAACCAACGATGCACCAATTTTCCAATAACAGCACCTGCACCATCATGGTCCGCCCACTGCGAAGCAAGATCGACCACGGACGCTTGAACACTCTGGCTGGGCCGTAGCCATGGCAACCTACGGACGCTACCTTCCACATGGTTCAGGCTAATCGACGGAGCAACGCGAACGTTTCTTTCGTCTACCTTTTCCTCGGAGGCCGTTTCCCGGCGTTCTGCTTCTAATTCAACGTACCAATCCGGGGTTCCAAAGTTGCGGATGATGATCCCGGGTTGCTCATTCTGCCCTTGAGTTGCAAAAATGGAATGCAATACGGATCCCCATCGCTTCTTGGGGCTACCCGATGGCGAAGTGTACAAGTAAATCGCCTGCCGGGCTCGAGTCAGCGCCACATAAAACACGCACAACGCTTCGGCCAATTGCTGATTTGCGTACTCGCTAAACGCAATTCGCCATGAATCATCTAGATGCTTTTGAATCTGGCGATTCATATAGCGTACGACACCGATGGGCGGCTTTGTCCGATCTTCGTACATCGGAACAAAGGACGGCGGACGCGAGATAATGGTCTGATCCAAGGTTGGCAAAAACACCGCATCAAACTCCAGTCCCTTGGATTGATGGATGGTCATAACTCGGACGGTACTCATTCCTGGGACAGACACTTTCTGTCGCTCTACATAATCGATGAAATCATGAATTCGGTGGTTGTTCAACGTATCGAATCGGTAACCTAATTGCACGAATTGCTTTAGCCTATCCTGATCTCGTTCTACGCATTGATTGGCCAATAAATTAGCCAGCATCCCAAGCGTTTTACCATATCCAAATGCATCCAATTGCTCACGCAAAAAAGCCGAGAGCTGGATGGGACACGCCGAACGGTCTTCGGGCAGCATGGCAAACAATGGAGAATGCTTCACGTGAAAATAAGCGAGCGAATCCGAGGGATGGTTCGCCACTTTCATAACGCTCAACAGCAGAAGAACGGCGGATGAATCCACCAAAGGATTTCCACCTTCTTGGCTGGCTTCAACCTTGCGTTCCCTCAATAGCCCGATAATGCGACCCACATCTCGGTTGGTGCGCGTGAGCACACCAATTTCAATATGGGGCGCTTCATGGTGCAATTCCGCAATGCGGTCAGCAACTTCGTCCAGCAACCCATAGCTGCTTTCATCGCCATCAACATCTCTGTTCTTGTCACAGTTGGCATTACGAAACTCAACGTATCCCGGAAGCGAATGCCTGGATGTTTCGTGGCTGGTGAAGTAGCGATTCATCCATTCGGTTACCGCTTGCGTATCGCCCGAAGCGATTACGGCTTCATCGTCGTTGTAGTAGGTATTATGTTTTGCAAGTTGCGAAAACACATCGTTTACGAAATTGATGACGACCGGAGAGCTGCGATAGCTTTTGACCAATTTCTCCTGTCGCACACGGTCGATTTGCTTACCAACCGATTCGAAGACCTCGGAGACTCCACCCCGCCAGCCGTAAATCGCTTGTTTGCTGTCTCCCACGCAAAAAAAGGATTTATCCTTGGTTGTCCCTTGCACAATCGCTTCGGCGAACGGCTTGATAATGTTCCATTGCATCGGCGAGGTATCTTGGAATTCATCCAGCAGCAGGTGACTGATTGGGCAATCGAGTCGGTACGAGATACCGGCCATTTCAGCTTCGTCCACTTTGGATGGTTTCGGATTAGCGGCTGTCGTATTAGAACCTTCCTCAGGCCCCCGGTGCTTAGAAATGGTTTCTTGCATCCAATTGCTAAGCCGTTCAGCAATATCATCAAACGATACAACACGCCGTCGTGTTTTGACTAGCTGCAGCTGCGTATGATAATTGGCAAGCAATTTGTAGGCCGCTTCGTTTTGCGCTCGGCGGCTTGCAAGCTCCTCTGTCGCTGCTTTTTTGGCCAGGACGAGCAAGGAATCAACGGTTTCGTCCAACAGTTCTTTACTGGAGAATTTAGGGGTGTCGTCATCGGCATTTTGCACCAGGGTTAGCCCCAGGAATTCACCCCATTCGCGAGATTCGAACTTCGCCACCGCTTTGTCTCTGGATGATGCGTAGGATTTGTGCTCCAGCTGAGAATTGCGAAACTGCAATAAAGCCTTTTCTGTTTGTTCGTTCGTTGGCCCACGGGGTACCACCAACTGATTCCATGCTTCTTCCGTCGTCTTGCGAAACAAGTCGTATCCTGCGGTGACGACACTTTCGATTTCGCGTCGAATGCTTCTGGTCGCTTCTCCCTTTGACAATTGAGAGACTAACGACTTTAAAGCCGATCGGTCCATCGAATCGAACATCCGACTGATCGCTTCGTGCTGCAACTGATCGATCTGAAACGGATCTGCCAACGTCCAACCTGGTGGCAGTTTGAGCTCGAGCGCAAAGGACCGAGCCAATTGCGAGTAAAAACTATCAAGCGTACTAACGCGAAAGCGATGCAGATGGGAACACAACCTACCCAACTGGTAGCGAACGGTATCGCGCGTAATCACTAGTGGCTTTAGAACGAGCGTCAACCGTTCGAACCCTTCGTCGGATTCGACAGCATCGGCCAGCCACGACAAAACGCGGTGCAGGATCTCCCCCGCAGCCTTTCGCGTAAACGTGGTAGCAAGGATTGAATCCAGCTCTTGATCTGCAAATAGCAATCGCAAGGCGCGTGAGGCGAGATTGTAGGTCTTGCCCGTACCAGCCGAGGCTAAAATCATTTGAGGAGAAAACCAGTCTTTGTCGGGCTCTCCTTGGGCTTTGTGAACTTCTAATCTCAGCTTATTTGGCGGCTGCTTCACAGCCAAACTCCGACTTGCTCGGAGATTTTCGTGCAAATGATCGACTCGCACCAACGTATCGCCAGAGACGGACGGCGCATCGGTTTGTTTATCGCCTAATTTCTTCTTTCCCGAGTCTCTCAGTTTCCCATCACTAAGCCCTTGCGAAGATAGCGAATCCAAAAGCAGCTCAGGAACCGGATGGATAGATGCAGCAAGCTGTCGCTGGCGCTCTGCCTCGAATTCCTCGGCAGCTTTCTTCTCATCCCAACGGCGTACGACAGGATATTGCGTAATGGCATTGCAGTCATCGTAGCCAGGAATCCCTTTGTACTTGGGGGGCCAGAATTGGCAGTCTATCACTTTTCGTGCGATCTCTTTTGCGGAAGCGATCGCGCTGGCATGCTGCTCTGGCGAAAAATCCGCAATGACAAACTGCGTCTCGCTGGGATTTTTGGGCAACAGAATGTATCCAAACGTGACTTTGCTCAGATCCTCAATCTTCAGCTTTTTGATCAGCAGACCATACAAAGGAAGCTGCCAGTCGGTCCAATTGCCACTCCGATTCAAGTGGGCTTCTTTCGGCTTGCCTGCCGAGTCGCCTGTCTTGTAATCCCAAACTGCATACATCCCATTGCGCTGGTTGTAGTCGATGCGATCGATACGACCATGAATGATCATCGGCTTGCCATCGATATCCAAAACAATGCCATCGGTCTTTTCAACCTTGAGTTCGATGTGCTTAATCCGCCATCCGTTGGACGCTTGAACCGCTTGGTGCTCGGCAAACGCCTCTAGCCTCCGAACCGCTTGCTCCAGCTGGATCTGCAGGGCAGGCGTTGGACTCACACCAAACTTCTTACGTGCGATCTCTTTCAAGTGATTCGTCAACCATTCGCTGATCTCCTTCGCTTCGGTGGATGCCGCCACGGGCGAAGTGATGAGGCTTTCCAAACACAAGTGCAATAAGTCGCCGAAGCCACCCCCGTCCAGTTCCAATCGCTCGTGTTCGTGAGCATGAACTTTCTCAACCCGATTTAAGTAAAAGCGGTAAGGGCATTGATCGTACTTTTTGAAATCCGTCACCGCCATATCGCGAACCGATTTGCCGGGTTCAGGAAGGGGTATCGGAATATTGGTCTGTCCCGCACGAGGCATCCAAGTCGCTGACACCAGCTCGGCATCTTGCGATTCCACCGGATTCAGCAACAGCTTGACTCGCCTAGCCAGAAACTCCGACGGAACGGCCAACAGCAATCGACTGGGGGTTTGCGAGTCCCCCTCTAGGCTCATGTGGTTGAGGATGAGTTCCATCCGTTCGCGGGTATGCAATAGCGTCAGCATGGCATAGGCATCCCGCGCGTAGCGACGCGCGTTGTCCATCAAGCCCAACATCGATCGCAATTGGTTTGGCAAAAACGCATCACCGTTGACACTTTCAGGCACGATCCCATCATGCATGCCCGTCAGCATCAGAACACGCGTATCGTCCATCCCCAGCTCAAGCCATCCCAGCATCTCAATGGCCGATTCATCTTGCGGAGGCGGTACGTTTACCTTGGCAAGTTGATTCTGAAGCCATACCAACGTTTCTTGAAAATTGGCGACGGAATCTAAGCTGGACGGTAGAGAGCCAAGCTGAGTCAGTGCGGTATTGATTTCGCCGCAAGCGCGGAGCGCGATGTTCCCGACGACATCATTGCGATCTACCTCTACGGATTCATACACACGTTTTAATACGGATCTCAACGGAGCAGCCCACTCCGTTAACTTGACCGAACCCAATCGCAATGGTTTGACCAAATCATCGACCATCGCCAACACTTGCAAAAAGATACTTTGCGATTTGCCCTGCGGCCATTCAGGTACATTGACACTGCGTATCAATGTCTCTGCTTGATAGGCATCGATTCTGGCCAAAAAATCAGCAGGTAGTTTGTTTGCAAAGGGGTCGGATGATTGCGGATCTGTATCCGAACTTGGATCGGAACAGCGCACCAACCAATCGTGAATCGCGGGAGTACGAATCAAACTGCTAAATACATCGATGGAGCCATCGTCCAGATAGTCGCCAAGCAATTCGACGACACGCATGGGCGGTGTCTTTGCCACGGGGGTCCCTGGTCCATACCTGAGTGACACACCCATGCGCCCGATTGTTTCTTGCAATGCAGGAACGATATGTGGGTCGGGGATCCCAACGGTAACGTCATGAACGGAATATCGATCACCGAGATTGGCCAACTGCGTCGCCAGTTCATTCGCAGCATCACTCGCGCTGGACCTGACGTGGATTTGCGATTCATCGATAGGGATCTCGATGTCTTGCCAGTATTCTGGCGTCAAGGTTCCGTCGGGGTTGAAGCCAGCGGCATAACTAGACGGTGCACCGACCAAGACACGCACGCTATCGGCTACCGCCGCCAAAAATCGACGCTGTGCTCGGTTCAAGTCGACCGCACCAATCATAATGATCTCGCGGTCCGTTCTCACTTCGTTATGATCGATGGCGAATCTGCGAGCCGACTGGATATCCCAGAGACCAGCTGTATGCAATTCGTCCAAATACGATCGTTGCAACTTGGATAGAATCTGCCAACGCACTTCCTCAGGGGAATCTTTCAGCTCTCCTGCCACATCATCAAAGTCGACCAAATCCGAAGCCAACTCCCGGTGCAACGAGCTGAGAATACTGGCTAGATCCATCCAAGGTCGCAGTTCCGCTGGGTCGGGTACTTCGAATAGTAAAGGCTTGAGCATATCGCGATCGGCCGAACGCAGCACCTTCGTCCACGCCAGCACTTGCTCCAGGTCGCTCGCGAACGGAAATTTAGCCGCATACAACTTTTCGGGCAAAGTACCGATCGTGAGCATCTCAGGTGGTCTCAAAACCAATCCTTGCTCCGTGGCTCTTGTCGCCATCCATTGTGTCAGTCTGCGACCTGCAAACGAACCAGGCAACACCAAAAGACAACGGTCCATGTCCCACTTGTTGCCACGGGTGTACTGCTGCTGAAGAAAATCACATGCCGAATGCAGGATCGGCTTGCCCCACCCAAGAAAATCTAGCTGAATGGATTGGGGCTGCTCTAGAAGTGGTCGACGTTGACGCAACGGTATCTTGGTACTAGCCATAATTGTGAACCTCCCTGCATTTTCGTCGAGAACAAAGTAAGCTAGCGAATGCTGCTTGCCTTATTTATCCATGGTTGCGTGACACGTCTGGTCACACCTACCGACCGCCCCTCCATTTTCCTACTTTTTTCGGTTTCCAGCAAGCGACAGACTCCCAAACGCTCCAGATAGCGAGACTGTGTTCTGTGATTTATCCTTGCGCATAGCTAAAACCTGGCATCATCGAACGTTGCGCCGACGTTTGGCGTTTGGTTTAGACCAGTGCAGCGTGGCCAAAAAGTCGAAGATGGAGGGTAACGCCCTTCGTCGATTCGTTCCCAAACCGTTTGAGCCTCATTGTCGCCTCATTGTCCTGGTATCCAATCGATCGAATGGATACCATCGCATGGAAGTCGACCAACGCGCACGACCGCCCGGATCCTGTTTTCTTTAGTCATCTCCGAGGTACAACGTGAAAAAGAAAGCATTGGTTGTCACATCTGCCATCCTGCTATTTGTATCCATAGCGGCTGTTGGTTTGTGGTACTTTGAATTGCTGCCTCCTGGATTGCTGGCATCGATGAACAAGCGTCCCTCGTTCGTTGCCGCTTGCGATGTTCGTAAGCTCGTTAGTGCTGGCAAACCAGCCGGGCTAGAAACACGATTCGTGGCATTCGAGGATTCCGCAAAAGCGGGAAAAATCAAGGATGAAGCGACCACATCCAAAGCAAAAACCAAGCAGCCCAAGCCAGAAACGGCTTACAAGAATATCGAGTTCGAGATGACGGCAGACGACGAGACTCGCACCAAGTTTCTTGGCTCGCTCGAAAAGCTGTTTGATGTCGCTATTCGCAAGTGGCAATCCGATGCAGTGCTCGAAGTCAAAGCGTTTGTTGAGGATAAGAGCGAAAGCGAAGGGATCGAGATTCGGTATAAAGCGAAGCGAGCAGACGGAAGAAATGAGGGTACCGTCCATATGACAATCGCGCGAGTACCCGAGGAGAATCTCAAGGAAGAAGAAGCCGATCAAGTGATTCATTCCTTGATCATTAAGATAAAAGAAAACCATTGGCCCCAGTAACCTCGTTTGCTTCATCATTCCTCATTGCGGAATAGACCTCGTACTAAGGAATCCAGCGCATTCAGCTCTCGTTCAGGGGTGTCGATCTCACACAGAGACTCAGAGTCACAGAGGATCGAAAAAAGCTGACAGTGTGAATTCGATTACGGGCCCCTCTGTGTCTTTGTGTCTCTGTGTGAAAAAATGGATTTCATCATTCCTGCCAGGTCCTTTGCGGGCAGGTTTTGACTTGGAAACCTGACTGCGGCCGCCTCGTAGGTTCTGCGTCGCACTAGACGTAATGCACGCAAATGTGTATCCCATTACTAAACGGATCCCAAACATCGCGTTAGCATGCATTTCACAGCAGGCCGAATCGCGATCCAATATCTCGGCCATCACCCCCCAACATGAACGTGCTTGCTACACCCGAATTGCCAGCAATCCAGTCCACGCAGCAGAATGACCACAGCATATTCGCTTTGTCCGTGGTCGATTTGTGGAAAAAATACGGCGATCATCAAGCATTGAGTGGGACTTCGTTTGACGTCAAGCCTGGCGAACGGCTTGCCCTTCTCGGTCCTAATGGAGCTGGCAAAACGACACTGATTCGTTCTATGTGTGGGCGAGTGAGACCTGATCGCGGTGAAATCCTTTTGTTCGGTAAATCGATCCGAGAACCGAACGTACTGCAATCGATGGGTGTCATCCCACAAGATCTCGCGATCTATGCAGATTTGACAGCGCAAGAGAATCTAGAATGCTTTGGCCAACTGCATGGATTGCGATCGCGCAAGCTGCGGGAACGGGTCAAATGGGCTTTACGTTGGATTGGATTAGAGGATAGAGCCAGAGACTTAACCAAAAATTTTTCTGGCGGGATGAAACGGCGGGTCAACATCGCTTGCGGAGTTCTGCATCGTCCCCAAATTTTGTTATTGGACGAGCCGACCGTTGGCGTCGATCCACAAAGCCGTCAACGCATCTTTGAGATGCTGGATGAGCTGAGCCAAGAAGGGACCAGCATCGTCCTAACCACGCACCACCTCGATGAAGCGGAAACGCGCTGCGATCGAATCGTGATCGTGGATCACGGCAAAGTGGTCGCGGACGGAACGATTGATCAACTCATTGAGCAAACTATCGGTGTGCAACGCGAGGTGGCGATTGAGGCAACAGGGTTAATGGTCGCAGCTCCGCCAGGGTTGCGATGGGACGCGACTCGACAACGCTTTTTGTGTTACGTAGAAAACGTCGCCGACGAATTGCCTGGCATTCTGGAGCGGGTCCAAAGTGTGGGTGGCGTGATTACAGACATGGAAGTGCATCAGCCAGATTTGCATCATGTGTTTCTTTATTTGACCGGTCGGGAGCTCCGCGAATGATTTGGACTGTCATGCAAACCAGCTGGCGCCGACTAAAGAACAACCGGTCTGAACTGTTTTTAACCTTTGTCGTCCCGGTCATTTTCTTCAGCATTTTTGCTCTCATATTTGGGTCGCGGGATTCTTCGTCTTCAACGCCCAAGATCAAAGTTGCTATCGCCAATGCGCATCCCTCGGAACTTTCCAACAAGGCAGTTCTGTTGCTTGGCGAACAAAAATCGCTTCGCATTTCCGAACATGCAAACTCGACCAAAGCGGGTGATTCCAAAACAACCGTAGCCACTCTGGATCGTGCCACCGCAGAAGATCTAGTTCGCCGCGGCATGGTTTCCGCTGCCATCGTGTTCTCCAAGCCAACCGATCAAGCTCTCCCTAACAATGCTCCCAAAATCGAAATCCTGACCGACTCCTTTGACCAAGTGGCCTCGCAAGTTCTTGCCGCGATCGTGCAAAAAGCAATGCTGACCGCCACTGCAGAGATTGCCAAATCCAGCAATCCGATCAACGGCAGCGCAATGAACGGCATCCCCAACGCGGCGATGCAACCAGTGGATGTTCAACACGCGTTGTACACGAGAGCGAATTCCTCCGGATCAGCAATCACGCCATCCAATCCGCTGATCCAATCCCCCGACACCATGTCCATGCTGCCTCAAGTGGCGGTGGTGGACGTCATTGGAGGAAAGAAGACGAATCCGGTCGTTGCAATGTACGCCGCTGGAATCGCAGTCATGTTTTTATTGTTTAGTGCAACCACGGCCAGCGGTTCGCTATTAGAAGAGCGAGAAAATTCGACTCTGGACCGGTTGCTGTGTAGTCGACTCACCATGGACCAACTATTGTTGGGCAAGTGGGCTTTTCTGACGGCGATCGGGGCTACACAATTGACGCTGATGTTCGTTTGGGGGAGTCTGGTGTTCGGAATCGATTTATTGCATCATTTAGAAGGCTTTGCTGCGATGACGCTGGTGACGTCCGGGGCGGCTTCGAGCTTTGCATTGATGCTTGCTGCTCTTTGCAAAACGCGGATGCAACTTGGCTGGGTTTCCACGATCGTCATTTTGTCGATGAGCGCACTCGGGGGCAGCATGGTCCCCCGGTATTTGATGAGCGAAACGATACAACGAGCTGGGTTGCTGACTTTCAATGCATGGGCGTTGGAGGGGTTTAACAAGGTTTTTTGGCGTGAGATGCCTTTGACTGAAATTGGCACCGAACTCGCCGTGCTGACGGTATGTGGGTTCGGGTTTATCGTTGCCGCTCGGGTTTTCGCGATCCGTTGGGAACGTTCATGAACGACTCTGGGCCGAATGAGCCAACATCGCAAATGCCAAGCTTGTTGCCATTGACCGAGAGCGAAGTGCTTCGGCGGCAGTACTTTCGATTTCAACAGCAACGCCAACGCATCGAACGACTGCCAACGAGCGATCGCAAGATGGCGGACATTCAACGATGGAACTCCGCGCTCGCCCATGCCCGCGATGACTTCGCCGCCCGATGCAATGCACGGTATACATTGCAATACGACGCAGATTTACCGATCACGAACTATCGGGACAAAATCGTTGACCTGCTGTTGCATCGTCAAGTCATGGTGCTTTGCGGAGAAACCGGCTCGGGAAAGAGCACGCAATTACCCAAATTGTGCCTGGAGGCTGGCCTAGGTAAGCGAGGGTTGATCGGACACACTCAACCTCGCCGGCTAGCTGCTCGTTCCATTTCACATCGGTTAGCTGAAGAGCTCGAAACCAAGCCAGGCGAAATCGTCGGCTACAAAGTCCGGTTCAACGATCAAACGCAACCGACCAGTTTGATCAAGCTGATGACAGACGGTGTGCTGTTGGCCGAAATCCAACGCGACCGCTATCTAGACGCTTACGACTGCATCATCCTGGACGAAGCCCACGAACGATCGCTAAATATCGATCTCCTAATGGCCTATTTGCAAAGGCTGTTGCCCAAGCGACCTGATTTACGAGTCGTGATAACGAGTGCAACCATCGATGCCGACCAATACGCGAACCATTTCCAAGACGCGATCGGACCAGCACCGATCGTCTTAGTAGAAGGTCGTAGTTACCCGGTGGAATTGCGTTATCGCGGCGCCATGGGTTTGCGGGAAACGATGGCCGTGAAAAGCTCTTCGTCCCCCGGAGACAACATAGCAGCAGCCGCTCGCGAGTACGATGACTTCGATTCCGTCATGCAACGCTTCTGTGATGCGATCGATGAGTTGCTAGCCGAAGGTCGAGGTGACATCCTCGCTTTCTTTGCCACCGAGCGTGACATTCGCGATGCAGCCAAACAACTGCGTGGACACTTGACCCGATTAGGCCGACACAATGAGCTTGAAGTGCTGCCTCTTTATGCTCGTCTGACCGAAGCCGAACAACAACGCGTCTTTCAACCTCATCGAGCGCAGCGGATCATTCTGGCAACCAACGTCGCTGAGAGTTCGTTGACCGTTCCCGGTATTCGATACGTCATCGATACCGGAACAGCAAGAATTTCCAGGTTTGCAGCCAAGAGCAAAGTGCAAAGGCTCCCGATCGAACCCATCTCGCAAGCGTCGGCGAACCAACGCTCTGGCCGTTGCGGTCGCTTGGGACCTGGTATAGCGATCCGATTGTATGACGAAGCGGACTACTTGTCTCGTTCTCCCTTTGCCACTCCAGAGATACGGCGCAGCGATCTCGCATCCACGATCGTCCATATCAAATCGCTCGGTATCGATGATATCGAAGAGCTCCCTTGGCTCGACCCGCCACGGCAGGACTCCGTTCGCGAAGGGATGAACGTCC
>CAIXME010000938.1 GCA_903920425.1 uncultured Pirellula sp.
GGCCTTCGCTTTGAGCTATCTGATCAGCTATCGGCTTATCGTCTTGGCACACCATTGGGCTCGCCTCGATGGATGCGTGACAGGCTGGCTACAAAGGCGCCGCGCTTGAAACACCCGAATTCCCTCTGGCCGAAGGCGAGGGGGAGGAGGGAAGCGCTGGGCGATGGTCTGGTAGCCTTTCAGTCATAGCCCACCTGGCACAGGGCCAGATGTGGCTTAATAGCCCAAGCGTTTTGCGATGTTTGGGCCTTTGCTTTGAGCTATCTGATCAGCTATCACCTTATCCCCTTGGCACACCATCGGGCTTGCCCCGATGGATGCATGACTGGCTGGCTACCAAGGCGCGGGGCACTGGTCTGGTAGCCCCTCTGTAATAGCCCACCTGGCACAGGGCCAGGTGTGGCCTTAAGCCCATGCGGTTTGCGCAGTTTCGGCATTCGTATGTAGTGCGATGTTTCTCGCCTCTCGGCCAAAACACGCTTGGCAAAGGGCCAGGTGTGGCTACTGGACAAACACCATGGCTTGGAGCGTGTAGAATATGGTGAACTCCTTCCGTAGCGCACCTGATCGAACATTGGGTCGCTACACCCCGCCCTACCTCGCCTTCTTTGCCACCCTCTCTATGAATCCTCGATACACAATTTGTTCATTCGCATGGGGCGCGTGCTTGAGCTGCCTCTCGTGGTTCACTAGCGACGCAATCGCAGAGCAATCGCCCGATTCCATATTGCAAACCGCAATCGGCTTTTGGCAAATGAACGACACAAGCGATAGTTTGGGGAAATCCATATCGTTGCAATTGCAGGGAGCATGCAAACTTTCTGTTCCCATGACGGGAGACGAACGCCAGCAGTCTATCGCGCGAGGAGGCGATGGCTTTGCAGCGCAATTGCAAGGCAATGGATGGCTCATGTTGGGCGAGACCCGCGATGGTATGTTCCGCAATTCGCCAAAGATTACGGTCTCTGGTAGCCAATTCACTTGGTTGATCCGAATGCGTTGCAGCCATGAAAAGTTGTGGTCTACGCGCGGTATCCTCTCGCAAGGTGGTGGGCATGATGCGTTGAATTTCAATATGTTCTCGTACGATTTCGGTGAAGGTCGTACTGGGATGCGGCTAGGATTCGAAATCGGAGCCAAGGATCGAAAAGGTCTCGCTGGGCAGGTAACAGCGCCTGTTGCCCAAATTGGTGCTACCGCATGGCATGATGTCTTGACGCGGTACGACGGTGCAAAATTGGATCTCTTTGTTGATGGCGTTCTGATGGATAGCCAGCCTGCGGCCGGGATGCTTCGATCAGAAAACACCGAACCTATCGCCATCGGGGCAGGTACGTTTCAAGGTCGAGCAGACAATCCCTTTCCGGGGTTTGTGGACCACGTCGCGATGTGGAGTCGTACGCTTGGCAACGAGGAAGTGGTGATCTTGTCTGGCGGTAAGGAAACGGTTGCTGCGCATAAAGCTCGTTTTGAGAAGTCTGCATCCCCCACTCCATCGGTACGTACAAGCGAGCTGGTGGAGGGATCGAGAAAACTCAAGGAGCGATTTCATCAGGACCCGCAACGTCCGAGATACCACTTTCTGCATTGCGAGGAGGGGGACGCAATGCCCGGGGATCCGAATGGAGCAATCTGGTGGAATGGTCGCTACCACCTGTTCTACATTTTTCAAAGGAAACAACTCGATCAACCCAAGATTGTGCATTGCTGGGGGCACGCTTCCAGCGTCGATTTGTGCCATTGGGAACATCATCCGACGGGGCTTGATGTTGCTCCATCCGATCCAGATCGCGGCATCTTTAGCGGTAACGCACTGGTTTCTCGCGAAGGTATTCCTACTCTCGTCTATCATGGAGTGGATATTGGCAATTGCTATGCGCAGTCCACCGATGAGCATTTGCTCGTTTGGGAAAAGAGCAAGCACAATCCGATCGTGCCATTAACCAAGAGAGGGGACCCGGGGTTCGGTAAATATGACTCATGGGATCCTCATTGTTGGTTGGAGGGGGATTCCTACTTTGCTATTTTTGGTGGGAATCCAGGAACAGGTTCGCCTTCTACACTCTTTCGAGGCTCCGAGATCCATCAGCTAAAGTATGTTGGACCATTTCTGAAGAATGATATCTGGAGTCAAAAAGAAGAAGATGTGTCGTGTCCCGACTTCTTTCCTCTGGGCAACAAGCATGTCTTGTCATGCATCAGTCACATGCGTGGCGCTCGGTGCTTTATCGGAACATGGCAGAACGGAGAATTCTCGCCGGAAAAGCATGTTCGAATGAATTGGCCAGGCGGAGCATTCTTTGCACCGGAGTCATTAGAGGATGACCGAGGTCGTCGGATCATGTGGGCTTGGTGCATGGACGAACGTGCCGAAGTAGATCGCGTTAGCAGCGGATGGAGCGGCGTGATGAGTTTGCCTCGATTGATATCCCTCGATTCCGATGGGGAACTCGCAATCGCTCCGGTACCTGAGTTAGAGCGGTTACGTTACCAGCCAAAGCAAGTGCAAAACCTGCGACTCATGTCGTCCGAGAAAACATCGGATCCGGCAGAGTTGGACGTTTCAACCATCCGTGGTGACTGCTTGGAATTGGAGATAGAGATGGCCTCCAGCGATTCTCGATACTATGGCGTGCGAGTGCGTTCGTCAGAAGGCCGAGAAGAGGAAACAACGATAGGCTACGACCCGAAAGCGAGTATGTTGCGTATCGATGTCAGCAGGTCATCGCTGGATCCTTCGATACGGTACCGAAGTTGGTGTCTATTTAGACCGAGTGACACGGATGACGCGAATCGGTCCGTGCAAGTTCAAGAGGTTCCGCTAGAACTGAGACCCGGCGAAAGCCTCAAGTTGCGGATCTTTATTGACCATTCCATGTTAGAAGTATTCGCAAATGGCAAGCAGTGTACGACACAACGGATTTGGCCAACGTTGCCCGATGCCAATCGCATTCGATTGTTCACCGAATCGGGCGAGGTCCATGTCCCGCACGTGAAAGCTTGGAACATGGCGGCAACGACTCCAGATTGATTTGGGTCAGTATTGCAAGTAACCCAAGTGGAGTTCAGCGTGGCGTAGATTGAGTTGAATCCGATCTTCGTGGCTCATTGGGCCGAACGCTGGACTATCGAATTGGATTGGCTCACGCGAATCTAGCCTTGCGATGGCATGACGCAGACGGGACAAGCCATCGGCAAACGTTGCCATATCCTGGCCTACTGTACCCTCTTTGATTCCAGGAATTTTTACACCGGCTGGCATACCGTGCTTGATATGTCGACGGCCCATCCAAACCAAGATCCACTTGATGAACCATGGTGGTGCGCCGATGGGGTAACCTGACCAACCATATTCGATCCAGGACGCAATATGTGAAAACACTTGACCCGGTGTCCAGTTACCAACGGTGACCAGTTTTCCTTCGCGTTCGGCTTGCTCGATCTTCGCGAGTTCTTGGATTAACTCTTCGCACGAGTGAAACCAAAGCTTGCGTCGATTTGCTTTTTTCGTGTTGCGTTGTTGATTCATTGGATTCCTATTACTTGGTAGCGCGAAGTGCCGAGAGCAACGGCCATCGCATTGCGAACCAAGCTGCTACAAAACTGCAAATCAGGCCTGTTGCAACGACGATAAAAACCATCATAAATGGCCAACTCATGCCTGAGAAGGGTTGGCCATTTAGTATGGCCGGTGTTGCAGCAAACGCAGCAGCAGCGATTCCGATTCCTACCCCTCGAACAAGTTGCCATGTGTTCTCCAACGTGAGCAACCATATCAATCGCGATTTGGTAAAGCCGATGGCACGCATGGCCGCTAGTTCACCTCTGCGCTCCATTGCGCTGCGAAGCTGAACGACACCGAGGCCGATTGTTCCAAGCAATAGTCCGAGTCCGCCGAGAACTTGAAATGCACTGAGGTAGGTATTTTGGACAGCCATGAGCTGCTTGAGGATATCGGTCGCTTGCGCCAAGCTTAGGCCGGATTCGGCCCATCCATTCTCCAAAATCTCGCGGACCTGATTGGTGGTGTTTGAATCGATTGCCTCGTGTGAATTTGGCTTTATCAAAAAGAGTCGGTGGCCGGTAACACTTGGAAATAGCGATTCGAAATTGGACTCGCCGACGATCAAGCTACCTTGCAATATAGTGTTTTGAAGCACACCAACGGTTCGGAAATGCACGAGATGACCATCAAAGGTATACGAGAAAACCTCGCCAGCGTACCCTCCCAGATGCAATGCCCAGAGAGCCGTATTTTGGTCGAGGACTACTGGAATCGGGGATGACTTGCTGCCGTCGGCTTTTGATTCCAAGAGGCTCCAGGGAGTATGTCCTGATTCCGATGACAGAGTAGAAAACCATGCAAAGGCAGAAAGATCGTTGGATGCTTTTCGGTCTACTTGATCCATTCGGGATGAGATTCCCAGCACCTGTGGTTCGCTCGCTTGATACAAGTTATTGCAACTGGCATCATCGCCACCTCGCACTCGAAACGGCACGACATCCCAACCCTGCAGCAACTCGGACTTTTCATTTCCTACGATTTCTCGTTGATACGAAAGTCTGCCAAGGTCTTTATGGATTGCATGCGCGCTCTTTGCCACAAATGTAAAGCGGCCCGTACCGGCTTCGTCTGGCGCCGATTGGAACAGGCTCATCGACAGGATTAAAAAGGAGGCAATGGCGACTAGTCCGATCGCCAGTATGCTGCGCAGCGGAGCTCGCTTTGCATTGCTGGCTGCAAAAGAGGATGCGTTCAGCATGGACTCGTTTTTGGAGGAATGCGAGCCACCGGTTATCGATTTTAGCCGTTGAAAGGCCCATGCGATGCCGCCTATCAGAATGAACATGCCAGCACCAACAAATGCACCCGCTTGAGCCTGTCCCTGCTGGAATTGGCCCACCAACAAAATGATCGCTGCAAGCGTCACACAAGTAGTAGGTAGCCAGCGCCGTTTGGGAGCCGACATTTTGGTCATAGTAACGCTGCGTTCCATTTGCCCCTTGAGCAAGCGAGCGATTGGGAAATCTCTAAGCTGACGCGCAGAAAGGAAGATGGTACCGAGAGCCGTAAGCCACCCCAACACCCATCCGATTGCGAGGCTCGTCGGTTGCGCATAGTACTCTAAAAAGGACACGCTGATGGCCCCAATCCAC
>CAIXME010000939.1 GCA_903920425.1 uncultured Pirellula sp.
GTAAGGACAGTGGCGTTTGACCAAGCGGGCAAGCGACTTGTATCAGGCGGCTATGACACAAAGATCCGGGTATGGGATGTTGCCTCAGGCAAGCAAATTTCAACCGCCCATGCCAGCAGTGGCGCAATATTTGGGGTCGCCTTCACTCCTGATGGCAAACGGTTCGCAGCCTGTGGGACCGACCATTCCGTTCATCTGATCGAAACCTTGAGCGGTCAGGAGATCATGACCCTTTTTCCCGGCAAAGATGGTGTTGAATCTGTCGCGTTCAGCCCTGATGGCAAACGGCTGGCCGGTGCAGTCGCCGGAATAGGCAACATACGAATCTGGGATGCACCGAATCAGCACAAAACCGCGATCCTCAGCGAACACACGGACACCGTGGCAAGCGTGACCTTCAGCCTCGATGGTTCGCGAATTTATTCGGAGTCGGAAAATGAAAAACTGGTATGGAATGTCGCGACGCGCGAGACGATTCCAGATGCAACATGGGAGCCGCCAGAAGTGATCACCTACGCTTCTCCCGATAGTCGATGGTTTGTGACCACCGAATCCAACAACGTCGTGCTGGTCGATCTGGAATACAAAAATGCCCCCGACGAAAAAGCAAGGCGAAAAACCAAAGCGAGCTTCGATTCGTTCCTGCACCAAAAGCAGGCGACGGACGCCACCACAGCGAAGAACTGGTACGCAGCGACATTCCATTATGCATGGCTGATGCAGAACGATCCTGATCAAGCGTTGCTTTACGATGGCCTGCAAGCGTCTTTTCAAGAACTTCAATCGCAGTTTAAGCTGGAAGGACGTGACATCGAACCCCATCTCGCGACAGTCGTCAAGGAATCACTCAAGCTCCCGCGAGGAAACAAATAGCCGTTCATACTCTTACGGCCTTCCGGACATTCTTGCTTGAGTACTCGTTTATCCAGATTGCCGTAACCTTGCATTTATGGTTGGTCGATGATGATTGCTGCGTCCCCCGCACGAAAAATTTCATCGCGAGAATGGCGAGTTGTACATAGTGCGAGAAACGTTGCTGTCGACTTCCACAGGGAAGCCCAAGATCAAGTCAACGCTATGAAGTCTCGAATTGGATAGGAAGTTCCACTCAGCTATCGCTTTATTTGGAAACATGGTCTAACAGGCGTTGTTTAATACCAGCATACCGCATTCCAGCGAATCGAACGACCCATGGCTATTCACCTTTTGGCTCATGTGTTTAGAGTTGCCACTACTTCCTTACTTGTGTTTTGCGCTGCTCCGAGCGTTCTTTTTTCGCAAGAGCAAACCAAGGAAATCGAGGCTTCGTCTTCGACCATAAAAGTAACGTCTGGCACGCCCGAATCTTGTTTCGAACAGATCAAGGCCCGAATAGAAAACGGTAACATGGAAGAGCTGATAAAATTGATGGATGGAGATGGTGTTGCTGCATTCGTGTCCAACACAGCAGTTCGGATTGTGCAACTCGCGAATGCTCCATCCTCGGCTGAAGCAAATCTTAATGAGCTGAAGGAAACATGTAGGGAGATTCAAAAGCGTTTTTCTTTGCCAGACTCCGATTTCTATTTTTCTGAGAAGTACTTTCCTCGAAACGCCACAGGTTCCATGACGAAAAGTCATTTGCGCCGGAACGCTGACGTTTTGCAAATCATCGAAGCAAACGGTGGCAGCAAGGCGTTCCTTGAGGAATATCTGAAGACCTATCGCGGATTGCCGAAAGAGAATAAATCAGCGTTTTAGTTCTTTGCCTTTGTGGGCGAGGTTGATCAAGCAGAGCGAAGGGAGTCCACGGCGACCATACGCGTAGCAAAAGTGATTCGACTTTCGTTTCGCGAATCCGAATCAGGATGGCAATGGAGTGGAATCGACTTCGACAGAATGTACGAGGACTACACGCGGGTGGAACTGATCAAAGACATCGAGCTGAAAGGAGTGACGTTTTCGGGCGAGCCCGTGGATTTAGCGACACTTAAGGGGAAAGTTGTCTTGGTTGATTTTTGGGGAACGACGTGCGGTCCTTGTATCGCAGAACTTCCTGCATTGAAAAAGATCTATTCAACTTTGAACGAGTATGGATTTGAGATTGTGGGTGTCGCGTTGGATGATTCGCAATCGCTGAAAGAGTTCTTGCAACGAAAACCCGTACCTTGAAAGAGTATTGTCGATAGCGATCTTGAGCTGGCTAAGAAGTTTAGTATCCAGGCGGTCCCAACAAAGCTTCTCATCAACAAGTCTGGTCAGCACTACAAAAGCAATCTTTCTGGGATCAAACTGATGGACGAAATCATCGACCAACTGAAACTGGATCCCGCCAGGTTTTCCAACCTACGTGACGATTTACAAAAAGAGTGACATAGTGATCCGCGACCACCTTCGCAGCAAGTCTCGCAAATCCTGTGGCACCGCAATGCACAGGACGCAAGGGGTGACACAAACAGCAGTTCGACTTTGATAGCTCAATTGCTTTCAGGCTTCTTAAATCGCTCGTCAATAATCGGCGTTTCAACTGGTAGTTGAATGCGGTTGAGGTCAACAATTTCACCGTCGACAATCAGCTCGATGTAGGTCGTTTGCTCCATGCGGTCCCGTCCGCAAGGGGTTACGTTAGTTGATCATCGCCGAAAGCCTCCGGCGCATCTTTAATTTGAGCTCGGACGACTGCGTTTCCGATTGTCGACAGGCTTCTGAGCTACGGTAATGACCCAGCCGTCTGCTCGCACACCGGGACGCAAGTAACGATCGTCTGGCCAGGAGTCGTTATCACTCGCTTTGACAAGAATTCGAAACTTGCCCGCGCCGTCAGCGGTGGGATTAATGGCTATCACCCGACCTTGAAACAAGCCCTGGGATTCCACCGCCGGCCATCCTTCAAACTGCAATTGAACACGGTCGCCTCGCTGCACGAGCGATGCATCATCGCCCGAGATCCATAACTCGACCGCCCGCTCCGATGGATCGAGATCAACCTTTGGCATTTCGTCCAGTTGTTCCGGACTGAACGCCACCACAGAGCCTCTTGCCTCAACGTAGGTCCACTTGTTCACTTGCGTGTAGTAAAGGACTATGGCGAGGCTTCCCGCGACAAATACTGCTGCAACACTTAGCGCTTCACTTGGCTTCATCCCTAAGAGGCGACGATCGCCGCCATTTGATCGGCGAAGGTCCGCCCTCGATCTGTGAAATACGAACAGAGCTCCCGAAATGGTCGACAAGCACAACGCGGGCAGCAAGTAGGCCGGGACGAGGTCCCCCACGCGTCCGATAGCATAGGATTCAACGTCAAAGTTCCAAGCTTCATAAAAAATCAGCGAGACGGGAATACATGCGGTAGCCAATAGAACCCTGGCCAGCGCTAATCGCCAGTCCCATCCCGCATCCCCGACTCTCGATCGTTTTCCGCCAGAACCGGACATATTTCCGCTACCTGAGGTTACTTGTCCCTGCGAAGTTGCTCCATCGGGTCGCCAGGTTCGCAGGAACGACTCCAGAGCGTCTGCAACTTCCCTCGGCGTGAAATATCGCTCATCTGGATCCTTCGCCATCATCCTCGACGTGATGGCCACAAGTTCCTTAGGCACGTCGGCGCGTACCATATTTAACGGGGATGGATCGATATGTGCATGACTCTTGAGTTTGCGCATGACGCTGCCATCGTCAAACGGCACTCTACCGGACAGCAAGTAGTAGAGTGTCGCGCCGAGGCTGTAAATGTCGCTTCGAATATCGACTTGGCGGGCGTCCTTGGCTTGCTCGGGAGAAATGAAATCGGGAGTACCCATGATAGCGCCAACCACCGTCAAGTCAGATCGCGGCGCAAAAGCCTCGGGGGAAGAGATTGTTTCTGGAGCGAGTGAGGCAAGACCGAAATCGAGAATCTTGATGGTGCCATCCGCAGTCACCATCAGATTGTGTGGTTTGATATCGCGATGTACCATGCCACGCTCGTGTGCATGCTGTAGCCCGGTTGCGGCCTGCCGGATGTAGTTACACGCATCGGCAATCGGCAATGCTCCTTGGTCTTTCACAGTTTGTGACAAGTCAACTCCATCAACGTATTCCATTACCATGAAGTGAAAGTCGCCGGCTTGGTCGGCGTCATACGAAGTCACGATGTTGGGATGCGAGAGCTGAGCAGCGGTCTTCACTTCACGGTGGAATCGATTCACTACTTCGGCCTTTTGGAACAGTTCGCGGTTGATGACCTTCAGCGCCACCTTTCGTTCCATCTTGCGATGAATTGCTTCGTAAACATCACCCATGCCCCCTTTGCCAATCAGCCTGACGATTTCATACCGTGGATGCTCCGCCAACTCAGGTGGAAATTCTCCATGAGGAGAAGGTGGCTTCGCGCCCCGGTGATCCAGGTTCTGTTCGACGACTAACTGCCGCGCATCTTTCAGTAGTCCGACAAACGTATCGTCGGAGGATAGGCTGATGATGGTATCGCAGCATGGCTCACACTCGCTGATGTGGTTCTCAATAGTGATTGCTTCATCGGGTGGTAGTTGCCCAAGGTTGTAGGCGTTCAACTGCTCCCGGCTCGGGTGGGTTTTCATTTTTGGCATTGTGGAACTCCTCTCGTGAGTAGCCATGGTCACGCAGATGCTCCCGGTCGGGGAAGTCAGATCACTGCCGTGGGCCAGGTGTATGTAGCATGGATACCTATCAAGACCCGATCGCCGCCGAGCATTTCAGCCCTTGTCGAAAAATCCGGAAGAAGATTCGATTAACACTTCAGACTCCTGCCGCAATCTGCTCAATACACGGCACTTAGCGACGATAACGGCATTCTTGGAAATTCCCATTTCCTGAGCGACGACGTCCGCCTTTGCCCCTTCCAGCGCCACGCGACAGAATACCTTCCAGGTGTTCGGCTCGAAGTGCGGCTCTGCGAGTGCCAGCAGTTGTCGAAGCACATACTGGTCGTGCTCACGATTCCAGATCTGGCTCAATTCACTGGTCGGGTCGTCCAATTGCGCGAGCTTAGCATCGATGGCCGAGTCTCCGCGTGCCTGTGGACGATGGTCACGCGATCGCCAAAACTTCCGCAACCGATTGATCAGAATTGCCTTGAGCCACCCTCGAAAAGCGCCCGGTTGCCCAGGATGGTCGAACGAGCCGAGATCCTTGGATACGGCCAGCAAGACTTCTTGAATAAGGTCCTGCGCGTCGCAGTCTTGAACGTCGTACCTTTGCAACCATCTACGAATCAACGGGGCATAGAGTTCTGTCAACCGATTCCAACCTTCATTTTCAGGCGAATTCCGGAGGCGATTGAGAAGACTAAGCGAGGTTTCGTGCATACAGAAGTGGACCTTTCATCGATGATTATCCACTATCAGCAGGGCCGAGCCAAGTCTGCTTGCGTCCCCCATTCAATTCCTGTGCTACTAAGTTGGTTTTTACCAAACTAGGTTGGTTATTGCACTAACCGCTTCCGATGGGGACGACGCTTCGTCTTTAGACTCACGGCGACAGAGAGGCAATCTTCGACCCGAGCAGCCTGAGACATATGCCGATTCGACTTTATACTTCAGTTTGGGAATTTGACCGAGTTCGGAAGTGACCTTA
>CAIXME010000940.1 GCA_903920425.1 uncultured Pirellula sp.
CAATTATTTGCGCGATGTCATCGTCGCTGGATTGACGGACTTGCTCGGTACCGCTGGTATCGGGTTATTGGATATGGCAGCGAGAATGGACGACCTTAGTGCTGCAGCACGAGTGAAGCTCGGCGACCAATTTTCCAAATATGGCTTGGAACTTACTGAGTTCTTTATCAGCAACATCTCAGCGCCGGACGAAGTCCAAAAAGCCATCGATGCCCGTTCAAGTATGGCCGTGCTAGGTGACCTGCGTTCGTATTCGATGTACGCAACGGCCAACGCGATCCAGGCAGCAGGCAATGCATCGGGAGGGAATCCATTGGGTTTTGGATTGGGCATGGCCATTCCTCAGATATTGCAACAAAATGCGGCGATTGCCCCGACCGCAGCTCCGGCCATCAATGCTCCAGCTCCGGTGCAGCACCTTGATTTCTCGTCGGCCAAGCCGCTCGGTGTTGAGGATCTTTTGTCCGGATTGCAACGGTTGGCAACAAAGTCAAATTGGATCTTAGAGACCGTTGAGACGGGAGTATGCAATGCGATCGTTCCGCTGTCGTCATCTCGGCGACAAAAAGTCACGTTGGAACTGGATCGCAAAGACAACGATGGCAATCGAGTCCTTGGGATTTGGAGCACTTGTGGCACCATCAATCCGGCCGCTGCGATGACCGTATTGAGGAATAACGACGCTATCGTACACGGCGCATTTGCAGTACGCCGAACTCCCGAGGGAGAGGTGCTGGTGCTGCGCTCGAACTTGATCGCAGACCTTACCAACATCACCGAAATTGCCAAAGTGATTTCCGCCGTGGCTTGGCAAGCCGACCAGGTTGAGCAACAACTAAACGGTACCGTGGATCAATACTAGATCGACCTTAAGAGATCATGCCCGTTTGCAGGCCCGGTGCCCGACTGCTCAAATTGAATCCAATGCATTCGAGTCGGCGCGGGCGATCTGCCATTTTCGATCCTATTCCTCGCGGTGAAATTTGACACAACGAACTCCAGGAAGAATCAAATGAGAAGTCTCGTACGTTCCTCTGCACGCCTATTACTCATCAGCACCGTCGTTGGCTTGTGTGCGCCGCAAAGCCATGGGCAGGACAAGTCTGGACAATGGTTTCAATGGAGAGGCCCCAACCGAGACGGCATTTCGCTCGAGAAAGGTTTGCTGAACGCGTGGCCCGAAGATGGTCCCAAACTGGACTACCGAGTCAAAGGACTTGGCTCTGGCATGTCCAGTCTTGCAGTCGGAGAGGGAAAGCTTCTGACGATGGGGGCTCGCGACGGAAAGATCCATCTCATTTGCCGTCAACAGGCCAACGGAGAACTGGTCTGGAGCACGCCCTTTACGGATGCCAAGAGCGATCCGACTTGTAGTCCAACGATTGATTTGGAAAGTGGACTGGTCTTTGCTTTATCCAACGATGGGGTTTTGGTTTGTTGCCAGTTTGAAAGTGGTGATGTCGTTTGGAAGAAAGACTTTGGAAACGACTTTGGCGGCAAGATGGAATCGGGCTGGGGTTATAGCGAGTCACCACTGGTCGATGGCGACAAATTGATTTGCACGCCAGGCGCGCAGGATGCGATGGTGGTCTCACTGAACAAAGCATCTGGGGAATTGGTATGGAAAGGGCGTGCCCCCGAAGGAAACTTGCGCGGTAACGATGGAGCGGGATACGCTTCTGTGGTGATATCGCGGGCGGCCGGAGTGAAGCAGTACATCCAGTTGATTGGGCATGGAGTTGTTAGCTACGACGCCGAATCGGGAGAGTTGCTTTGGAACTACGATCGAGTCGCAAACCGAACCGCAAACATCCCGACACCCATCGTCAAAGAGAATTACGTGTTTTGCTCGACGGGATATGACGATGGAGGAACTGCGCTGCTCGAGATTTCCAAAAAGGGAAAAAAGCTCGCAGTCAAAGAGGTCTATTACAAAACCAATCGCGAACTGCAGAACCATCATGGCGGGATGATCATGATCGGCAATTACGTTTATATGGGTCACGGTCACAACAACGGTTTTCCGGCCTGTGTCGAATGGAAAACGGGAAAGAACCTTTGGGAAAAATCGCGGGGAGCTGGCAGCGGTTCAGCAGCGATTATTGCAGCAGATGGCAAACTGTATTTCCGTTATCAGGATAGCACGATGGCATTGATCAACGCCAAGCCAGGCAAATACGAATTGATCAGCCAATTCAAATTGCCGTCGCACAATGGCGAAAGTTGGCCTCATCCGGTGGTCGCCGGTGGAAAGCTCTTGATTCGTGACCAGGACGAGCTTTTCTGCTTTGATATTGGAAAGTGATAGGTCCGACGTGTGCAAATTAGTTCTGCGCGGGGGCCCGCTACTTTCGGCTTACGCGAGATCTGGAAATGAATACAATCGTGCGTTTTCCAAGGCCTAAAGCTGGTCCGATGGGCCGGCGTTTGCGGTGTTCTAATCTATGAATACGGTATCCAACGGGGCGTCGAGCCCTTCGAATTCCACCATTGTCGCGGATCAATTGCTCAGCGAGCGCGTTCTGGTCTTAGACTTTGGGTCCCAATATGCTCAGTTGATCGCTCGACGAATCCGTGAGCAGAACGTCTATTGCGAAATCATTCGACACGACGTCTCGGTAGAGGTGATCAAAGCCCGCAAGCCAATCGCGATTGTGCTTTCCGGTGGACCCTCGAGTGTTTACGAGGCGAATGCTCCGAAATGCGATCCAGCGATCTTTGATTTAGGGATCCCGATATTGGGTATCTGCTACGGAATGCAGCTGGCGTCCCAGGCATTGGGTGGCGCGGTGGAAAGCTGCCCAGCCCGTGAGTTTGGACGCTCGCGATTGCAGATCGACTCGATGGAAAAACTCTTTGCAGGATTTCCACACGAAATCGATGTCTGGATGAGCCATGGCGATCAAGTGCGCTCGCTCCCTGAAGGCTTTGAAACACTGGCATCGACGGGAACCTGTCCGTTCGCCGCGGTCAAACATTTGACCAAGCCAATCTACGGTCTTCAGTTTCACCCCGAGGTCTCGCACACCTCTTTAGGTGGAACCCTGATCCATAACTTTTTGTACAACATCGCGGGTTGCGAAGGCAAATGGCATTTGGGTGATTTTGCTCAGCGATCGATCGAGCAGATTCGCAGTGTCGTTGGCAAAGATCGAGTGATTTGTGGACTGTCCGGCGGGGTCGACTCTTCGGTGACGGCGGCGTTGCTTTACAAAGCTATCGGATCGCAGCTAACTTGCATCTTGATCGACAACGGTCTCTTGAGGAAAGACGAACAGGCAGCGGTGATTTCCGAATTCACCAATCACTTCAAAGCCGACTTGCGAGTCGTCGATGCGAGCGAACAATTCTTATCAACGCTCGCCGGGATCCGCGAACCACAGGAAAAACGAAAGCGAATTGGCTACGCGTTCATCGAGTGTTTCAAAGCGGAAGCAGTCAAAATCAATGGCGCGAAGTTTTTGGCCCAAGGGACGCTCTATCCGGACGTGATCGAAAGCGGTGCGGCTCCCGATGGACCAGCGTCAACTATTAAATTGCACCACAACGTTGGTGGCTTGCCCGAGCAACTAGGTTTCGAATTGATTGAACCTTTGCGAGATCTGTTCAAGGACGAAGTGCGCAAGCTAGGTGTTGAGCTTGGTCTGCCAGAACATCTGGTTTGGCGACATCCTTTCCCCGGACCAGGGCTTGCAGTCCGGTGTCTTGGCGACATCACCAAAGAAAAACTAGATGTGCTTCGCGAAGCCGACGAAATCGTTGTCAGCGAAATCAAAAATGCAAACATGTACCGACAAACGTCACAGGCCTTTGCGGTTTTGCTTGAATCGCAAAGTGTCGGCGTGATGGGAGATGCGAGAACTTACGAAAAGGCTGTCGCGGTTCGCTGCGTGAACACAGACGATTTCATGACAGCCGACTGGAGTCATTTGCCATACGATTTGTTGGCTCGTATCTCAACACGAATTATCAACGAAGTGCGCGGTGTCAACCGCGTCTGTTACGACATCAGCTCGAAACCACCAGCTACCATCGAATGGGAATAAGCGAACGAAAATGAATCGCAGTTATATCTATCAAATCGAAGACTTGACCAAGCGCCACGGCCAAAAAGAAGTGCTCAAGAACATTTGGCTCTCTTTTTATCCGGGAGCCAAAATTGGTGTACTCGGCTCCAACGGAGCAGGTAAAAGTACGCTGCTGCGGATCATGGCTGGTACCGATAAAAATTTTGATGGTACCGCTCGATTGTCCAACGGGTTCGAAGCGGGGTATCTCTCGCAGGAACCTCAGCTGAATCCCGACAAAGACGTCCAAGGGAACGTCGAAGAGGCGGTCGCGCCTCGCCGCAAGATCATCGACCGATTCAATGAAATATCGAATTTGCTCGGTGATGTGACGGATGACAAGCAAATGGAAAAGCTTTGCGATGAAATGGCAAAGCTGCAAGATGTGATCGATGCACAAAATCTGTGGGATCTCGATCGGCAAGTAGAAATGTCGATGGACGTGATGAATCTGCCACCCGGCGACGCTGATGTATCGAAGCTCTCTGGTGGTGAACGTCGTCGCGTTGCGCTGTGCAAGCTGCTGATTCAGCAACCAGACTTGCTCCTGTTGGACGAACCGACTAACCACTTGGACGCCGAAGCGGTCAATTGGCTGGAGCAGCATCTCGCCAAGTACCCAGGAACAGTCGTCGCCGTAACCCACGATCGCTATTTTTTGGACAACGTCGCGCAATGGATCTTGGAACTAGACCGAGGTGCCGGTTACCCATTCGAAGGCAACTACACGTCGTGGCTTGAACAAAAGCAAAAGCGATTGATCATCGAACAGAAGTCGGCAGCCGCTCGTCAAAAGACGTTGGAAAAAGAACTTGAGTGGATCCGAATGTCCCCTCGTGCTCGTCAATCCAAGAGCAAGGCCCGGATCAGCGCGTACGAAACAATGGCAGCACAGCAGTTCGAAGAGCGACCTGACGAGTTGGAAATCCAGATCCCGCCAGGAAAGCACTTGGGCGAAGTGGTCGTGCATGCCGAAGGAATCACGAAGTCGTTTGGCGATCGCGTTTTGATCGACAACCTGTCGTTCCGCTTGCCTGCGGGCGGTATCGTCGGAGTCATCGGCCCCAACGGTGCGGGAAAGACAACGTTGTTCCGCATGATTACCGGGCAAGACAAGCCGGACTCTGGCGTATTAAGGGTCGGAGAAACGGTTGAGCTAGGCTACGTCGACCAATCACGTGACTCGTTGACCGCAACCAATACCCTCTACCAAGAGATTTCTGGCGGGTTGGATTTCTTGGAGGCGGGTGGCAAGCGTATGAATTCGCGAGCCTACGTATCCAAGTTTAATTTCAAAGGTACAGACCAAGAGAAAAAGGTAGGCGACCTATCTGGTGGGGAACGCAATCGCGTCCACTTGGCCAAGTTGCTTCGCAAAGGATGCAACGTTCTGCTCCTGGACGAACCCACCAACGACTTGGACGTCGATACCTTGCGAGCCCTAGAAGAAGCGATCATGAGCTTCGTTGGTTGCGTCGTGGTGATCACCCACGATCGATGGTTCCTGGACCGTATCGCAACGCACATCCTAGCGTTCGAAGGGGATGGATACATTCACTGGTGTGAAGGTAACTTCCAAACCTACGAACAGCAACGGCGCGAGCGATTGGGAATCCAAGACGATCAGCCACAGCGGTTCCGATACAAAAAGTTGGCAACCTAGAACGTCTGCTTATACAAAGGAAGCTACTCTGGTTGCCACCACCTTTGCCGAGTCAGCAGCATTGTGGTCCATTCGGTTAGCCATGCTGCTCATGGTCGCAGTACTCACCCTCGAGTTGCGTGGGGCACGGTCAACACATAGGCTCTTGGCATCGCTCTGGATGCTAGGGGCCTGCTTGGCGATGGGACATAGCTTTGGTGCTCTTTTCACATTTCACCACGGCAGTCAAGCAGAAGCGTTAGAGTCGACGGCCCAACAGACGGAAAAGCTATTGGGGTTTCGTTTTGCGGCTGGGCTATATATCAACTACATTTTCGTATTGGTTTGGATGATCGACGCTACGTTGCGATTGGTTGTCCCCAAAAGATACGATCTGTTTCCACATGCCTATCGAGTTGCAGTCCTTGGGTTCCTTGTCTTCATCGCCATCAATGGAGCGATCGTATTCAAAGAGGGATGGATGCGAACCATCGGCTTCGCCTGTGTGCTTTGGCTAGCCTTTCTGTTCTTTCGGAAGCGACGCGATCATGTTTAAATCGCTGCCACCCAAATTGGTCGATTGCCTGAGGCAGGATAACGACGCGGAGCGTGAGTTACTGATTGTTGAAGGTGACTCTGCTGCGAATGCAGTTGCCAACGCTCGCGATTCCGCATTCCAAGCGGTGCTACCTATGCAAGGCAAGCCTCTCAACGCATGGAAAGCGAGCAAGCCCACCGTCGCTAGAAACCCGTTTTGCTCGGCGATCATTCAAGCGATCGGTGCAGACTGGGGCGAAAAGTTTGCGATTGAGAAAACTCGATACCAACGCATTGTGTTGATCTTTGATCCCGACGCCGATGGGATTCACTGCGGCATGCTAGTGATGTTGTTCTTTTTTCGATGGATGAAGCCTCTGCTAGAGGCCGGCCGGATTGTGGTTGTGCGACCACCGTCGTGTGTTATCACCGGGACTGGAATTCAAGACCTCTATTTTGTTGGGCCCCCTCAGGATTCACTGGCAGAGGTAAAGAAACTGGAGAGTCAGGGTGTTCGGAATCTCGTGAGAAAGCCTTTTCGCGGGTTGGCCAGCATGAGTGGACCCGTGTTGGCAAAACATTGTATAAGCCCTGCGTCGCGGCAAGCATTTACATTGAGAGCCGAGGACGTGTCTGTTGCCCTGAGGATCTTTGGCGGGCAGAGCGAAGCTTAGTCTTCGTCTTCGGCAATCCTAAGTCTCGCGCCGACTTCGTAGCAGCGGTCCCCAAGCTTGCGGCATCGAACGACAGTTGCTTGTAGACTGCGTCCAAGCAGTTCGACAGCAAACGTTTCCAGCGGGTACATCTGTTGATGGCAGAGGATGCCTATTCCCTTCTTAGACAGATCCTTGACCAAAATTTTCAAATGGGTTTGATGGCGTTGAACGAAGGCGGGCCACGTTAGGATGGTGAGCGATGTTTCGCATCGCACCTTCAATCGAGCGTTGGATCGGTTCTCAAATAAGTTCGACGGAATATAACCGCGCTCGTCAAAAAAGTTTCCGAGCGATGCGGGTAATTCGACCAACAATGCGGTTTGAGTTTGAGAAGGCTGTGTGATCATAGGGACAAGAGTTGCCTCCAGCATTCCAGCATCTCTTTGTCAAACTCGCTCCCTGATCCTCGTTCCAGTACGGCAAAGGCAGTTGGATGAGTGAAAGGCACCCGATAGGGGCGATGTGACGTTAAGGCCTCAAATACATCAACAATAGCGCAGATCTTGCCCCATGGGTGGATTTCGTCTGCGGAACAACCCACAGGATAACCTGTACCATTAATACGCTCGTGATGCTGATAGATCATCATCAACTGGCCGTAATTGAGATCGGTTCGATCGCCAACGCGCTGCAATCCAGTTGTTGGATGCTTTTTGATCAATGCGAATTCTGCGTCGGTCAGCTTTCCGGGTTTGTTCAGGATTTGGTCGCTGATGTCCAGCTTCCCTAGATCATGCAAAAGTGCTCCGGTTGCAATTTGCTCCAAATCCGTCTTGGAGTATCCGAGCCCTCGAGCTAACAGAACGGCGTAAGCGGAAACATTGGCTGAGTGAGTGAAAGTTCCGTAATCATGATGCAGCACTTTGCAAAGTTCGTTCGGAACTACCGATTCGCTGCCCAAGATAGTTACCGAGTCTTGCCCTAATGTGTGGCACGTCTCGACGATGGATTCGGTGGTTCCATTTGCAAACTGATCTGCCAAGACGTCCCGGATTACGTCATTTAGAATGGAGACGCGATCTGCGACAGGAACACATTCATCCGCGATACAGTCTCGATAGTTTTCTCGCAGAAAGGACTGGTACCGATCCCTGTTGTCGCAGTGAATTAGCAATTTGCCATTCAGGGACACTGCATCCAATTTTTCTTTTGGGATCTGCTGGTCTGCAGAACAAAGCAAAATCGGAGCATCCGACGCGTTGATCCTTGCATAGATATCGACACCATAGTTGGTGCCTCTGGCCAGTGTGGCTGCACTAATCGGAATAAAGCAATCAAAATGGCTTTCGGGTGCTACGCTCATTTGTCCCTAGTGTCCACCGATAGGATGGTGCGATGATTAAACTGAATTCCGAGGTGGTCAATGCCTCATGTCGAACCTTACTACCTGTAAATGTGCATGAATGGGGGACTAAATCGGGTTGCGTAGAATCCATCGATTGGGGAATCGGTTGAAACGCAAATTCCACTTGTATCGATTAGCGTTCCGATCAGAATGTCCTGTTCGGCCGGCGATTCTACCGGATACTCGGTTAGAAAGAAATGAATATATGCAGGATCAGGCTCAGACGCTTTGGGATTTGCTAGATAGCGAAACTGCCAGTGGGCGATTGGTCAAGGCAGTCTTGAGTGTTCCCCGCGAGTCCAACGCCACAATTCTGAACATCAAGGTCCGTCGTGTAGACGTTCGCGGCGAACGGCAATTGCAATTCACGTCCCAGTCTCGCACGCAGCAGTTTCACAAGAACCTGCCTTTGCTTGAGGCAGCAGGCGAATTGTTACGCTTGGCCAAAGAATCCTTTCGCAATGTTCACCTAACGACGGAGACACATCAATGGGAAGCACGGTTTTCGAAGAAAGAAAAGTGTCTTCTCCGTAAACAACAGCTTGCTCCAGCCACAGTTCCAACAATGGAAATGGAACACAATCGAAAGCGGAATTATCTAATTCCTGAGGGGACGCCCGTACCATTCCTCGTCCATTCGGGCGTGATGACCAAAGAGGGAGCAGTTCGAGCAAGCCACGCTCGCAAGTTTCGGCAGATCAATCGGTTTCTCGAGTTTCTACAGGATATTGTCGATTTCTTTCCGAACGATAGGCCGGTACGGGTAGTGGATTTCGGTTGCGGCAAGAGCTACCTAACGTTCGCCACACACTATCTGCTAACCACCATTCTAAATCGCCCGTGTCGTATAACAGGCCTCGATCGGCGCCAGGACGTCGTCGATACTTGTACGCAGATCGTCGCTCAGCTGGGAATCGAAAACCTATCGTTTCAGGTGGGGGATATCGCAGGATATCAATGTGACGAGGAAGTCGACGTGGTTGTCTCTCTGCACGCTTGCGATACAGCAACCGACGATGCCATCGCACAGGCGGTGAAATGGAATTGCCGGGCGATACTAGCAGTGCCATGTTGCCAGCATGAATTGAATGCCATGTTGAACACGAGCGCATTGCCTCCTGTTACCTCCTTTGGGATAACCAAAGAAAGGTTTGCATCCATAGCGACCGATACGATGCGAGGTGAATTGCTTAAGGCCATCGGTTACCAAACGCAGATTTTGGAATTCATCGAGACGGAGCACACACCAAAGAACTTGCTGATTCGAGCTGTGCGTGATCCTGAATCCTCGATCTCTAATGCCGGCAACAAGAAAGCTGTCGCCGACGTTCGATCGACTCGTAATATGCTCGGCGTACCTCCGTTGGCCTTGGAACGGCAACTCGCCGACATGGGCAAAATCGAAAGGTAAAATTCTTAATCCAAGGCGGTTTAATGCGGCGTAAACGACCGAGTCAGCTCATCCGTATTCAACTCAGGATTTTCGTCACTGTCGCACCCCTTACCTTATTCAATTGGATTGTTCCAACCATGGTGCAGCGATTTGTGTTGGGTTGTAAGCATTCCAAAGTATACTCAGCGAGATAGCTTACCAGATCACGCCAAACGTCGGCCATCGCTGGCAATTCACCGAGCATCACTATGGGATCCGAGTCAAAACCAGCGCGACGACCTGAAATCGTCGGCATACAGTATCTTCGCGGTATCGCGGCCCTCTTGGTGCTGATTGTGCACAGTGATCATATGCTGCGCCAGGAAAAGTATTTTGGAATTCCGTATATCGGAGATTTCTCCAACGGCGGAAACCTGGGTGTAGACCTGTTCTTTGTGATTAGTGGATTCATTATGTTCCACATCACGGACGGATTTTCTCCGGCGACCGACAGCCGCAAATTTGTGCGCCGTCGATTTGTTCGGATCATCCCTTTCTTGTGGTTGAGCATCATCTCGGTTTTCGTCTTGCGGACGTTAGTCCGAGGAGGAATCGATGTAGTACCTTTTGTTCGCGCCTTCTTTTTGTGGCCGGTTGGAGATGTCGATCCTAATCCTGTATGGACACTGCGGCATGAGTTGTTTTTCTACATCTGTACCTTCTGTTGCCTCGCGTTTCGCAGGGGGGCCTTGGTATTGGCTGCGTTCTTGCTTCTTCCCATTCCGATTTGGTTTCTCAAGTCGCAAGTGGGTTTTCTCAACATGGAACTGATCTCCAACATTTTCAACGTACAAGCGAACACGAGTTTCGCGATGGGCATTTTGTTGGGATGGCTTTTTCAAAAGCAAAGGGTGTTGAGCAACCACTGGATTGGCTCCGCAGCAGTAATCGCTTCCCCGGTTCTGCTCATGTGTTTTGAGTATTTCATTGCACCGGTTGTTGGCCCTGGCGTAATGAAATGCGTTCTAACAACGTTGATTTGCGGAGTTATCGTGTACGCCTCGCTGGGCTGTATCCCCACTCAGTCCATCGCGCATCGAATTGGTATGTTGCTCGGAAACGCGTCGTATTCCATTTACCTTTCCCACGAGACGGTGATTTCGTTTACCGGCATACTTTTCGTCAAAATGAAGTGGCTCAATCACGGGGCAGTTGCTGGTGTTCTCTCCGTCATGCTGGCATTACTATTTGGAATCCTGGTACACTTCATTATTGAAAAGCCAATGATAAAAATGATGCGCAAATGGGTTGGCGACTAAGCCGATTGTCGCCGGGTTGTTATCCACGCCCCAGGGAACGATGGTTCCGCATGAACCGCAAACGCCATCGGGCGACCATCGTTTACGCGATGCTAGTTCTGTCCTGCGACTTGTCTGGGATATCGGGACGGTAACGATTCTGCGGATTTTGAATGCGATGTCAGATCGAATGAGAGTATCGCACCATCAATCGGAAATAGAATCTGCGGTCCGTTCGACTACCATGTGTGCAAGAACAATTCACGGGCAACTAAGTACATCGCATTGAATATTCAAAGGAGGGGAGATGGTCAGCATAGTAACCCCGGCGTTCAATGCGGATAAGTACATTGGTCAAGCGATTGAGAGCGTCCAGAGTCAGGGTCTGGACGAATGGGAAATGATTGTCGTCGACGATGGCTCGACGGACCGAACGCGGGATATTGTTCGCGAATACTCCCGCATGGACTCTCGCATCCAGTTAGTTGAAAATCATCACGGTGGTGTTTCGAAAGCCAGAAACACGGGAATCGGATTGGCTCGCTACGACTGGATTGCTTTGTTGGATGCGGACGATGTTTTTTTGCCTACGAAAATGCAGAAACAACTAGATGCAGCTCGTCGCAATCCCGACGTCGTGTTATGGGGAACGTATGCATACAACATCGGCGAGAAAGGCACCCTATGCGACATCGCACATGATGGCCCCCCCAATCTTGCCGCGTTTGAAAAGCTCCGGCGTTCCGGCGGTGTCATCATGCTGAAAAACTCCTCGACTCTATTTCGAAGGGATTTTGCATTAAGGCTTGGAGGGTTCGATTCGCAGTACGACAGCACCGAGGATACGGAGCTCTGGAATCGTATGGCCGAGCATGGCCCCATTTTGGTGATTCCCGAACCGCTCATTCTGTATCGATTTCACCCGCAAAGTTTGTCGGTGAAAAAGATGGCCTTTCAGTATGCCTGCGTTGCCTTTATTCGAGCGAGAAACCGGAAGCGGCTGGCAGGGCAGGACCTTGAGCTTTCCGAGTTTATGGCCGCTTACCAATCGCGCAATCCAGTGCTCAAGTGGTTCGATCGTTGTACGATGCTATCCAATACATATTGGCGGAACGCTGGAATCATGATTTCCAATCAGAACCGCACCAAAGGGGTTTATTGGTTGACCAGGTCCTTTATTGCCAATCCATTCATGATCTCTTGGCGGATCGCCCGCAAAATTGGTATTCGGTTGACTTCGAATAAGAAGCCCAACGCATAGCCCGCGACTCAGCCGAGGGGTCGCGATCGTTTGGGCCAAGGAAAGAGTGTGGTCAGTACGCACAAATGTGCCTTGCCGCCGATGGATCGATTGAATGGTTTGTACTGATTATATAGCTCTAAATTGTTGAAAACGTTGGCATGAAGCGGATTCCGTTGCCTCACGCTCGATACGAATTACAATCAGCCGAATGCAAATCATTCGGAATTCCACACACCCTGCGAACAAGCAAATTGGATTGGCGCAAGCTGACCTGATTTCGGAAGCATCGGTTGAAAAACTGAGCGACGGAGTCTGTTTCCGCAGGCCCAGGTTGCTCGTGATTGCATTCTCATGCGACCCGCATGAATCTATGGAACATCGGAATGGTTGGTATCGTGCATTGCAAGCAGCTCGGTACTTTGATGTGACCGTATTGTGCGGACCTCAGTCCAATGCGCAGGAACTGAATGAGCAAATCGCAGGTCAGTTCACGGATCTGCAAATTCATTTTGACGTTGTGCAGGTAGACCCCAAGACACAAAAATTGCTCGATAGTTCGTTGCTATTCTATGTTGGTTACAGGCGATGGTTGACCAAGGCTTTTGAATATGCAAAGCAACTTGAAGCCCATCAATCGTTCGACGCAAGTCATTTGGTCTCGTTGTGTGGCTATCGAGAGCCTGGCGAGTTTTGGAAGCTCCAGGCACAGTTTCTATGGGGACCGATTGGAGGAACAAGCGGGTTTCCAGTTCGCTTTCTGAGCATTTGCGATCTTCGGGGTGGGTTGTTCGAGTTGGCACGTAATATTGTCAACTATAGCCAACTAAGGTTCTCGCGAAGAATTCGCAATGCGATTGAAAAGACGAGTGTTCTGGTAGCCGCCAATCGTTCTTCGCAATGCGATTTGCAGCGGCACCTTCAAGTAGAAACACCATTAGAGCTTGAGACAGGTATTGATTTTCCGGTTGCTGATCCTAAACCTGCACGCAGCCCGGAGCGGCCACTTCGCATACTTTGGGCCGGTAGATTGAGGACATGGAAGGGTCTCCCCATTTTGATTTATGCGATTGCTCGACTGCCAAAAGACGTTGCCGTACAAGTGCGAGTCGTAGGTGATGGGAGTTGCAAAGAATCGTGGAAGAAGCTGGCACGTCGGCTTGGTGTCGAACATATGATCGAGTGGATTGATCGGCCACCGTATCGAGACTCTCTCGAGTACTATCGTTGGGCGGATGTTTTTTCCTTTACGAGTTTGCGAGATACCTCAGGAACAGGCTTGCTGGAATCGTTAGCGATGGGAACACCCATTGTCGGTTTGGACCATCAGGGCTCAGCGGACATCATGACGAGCGATTGCGCGATTCGTATTGGTACTCGTAGTCCCGCCGTGAGTATCCATCAGTTATCAGAGGCGATTGTGAAGCTTGCCAAGGATCCCGCGTTACTCAAACGGCTGAGCGATGGATCCATTGAGCGAGCGAAAGCCTTTTCCTGGGATTCGAGGAGAGGAGCGGTGGAGGATTCGTACGAGCGGATCGCTGCCCAGGTGATATCCTCGCAGCGTCGGGTTGAAGGGGTTGTTCCGGAAAGTTGCCCTGTTCCATCCTTGACGACTAGGGTCCAATGTTCAGCGGAATCAATACTCGAATCTTAGGTGCGTTTCGGCTACAGTAATTAAGCTGAAAGCTCATCAAAGGAACATGTTATGACAGGTATGATTAGCAAAGCAGAACTTCTTGAAATCGTGTTTCGTCACAAGCTCAAGATCGTGCTGGTACCATTGTTGGTAATGGCCATGACGATCTTGGTTATCTTGTTCTTTCCCCGCAAATACCGCTCTGAGGCGAAGCTATACCTGCAGGTTGGGCGAGAGAGCCTCGGAATGGATGCTACCGCCACCATGGGACCGGCGGCCAGTTTGATTCAAAACAATCGTGATGAAGAAGTAAAATCGGCCCTGCAAGTCGTTGGGAGCCGCGGTGTTATCGCTCAAGTTGTCGAGAAGCTTGGCGCGCAATACATTCTCTCCGGCACAGAGCCCGGCGATGAAAGCAGCAAAGGAAATCCGATTTCCGACCTGCTCAAGAACTCGCTCGGTAGCGCCATTGGCGTTCTGAAGTCGATCGACCCGGTGTCGGAGCAAGAGGAAGCGATCTTGGAAATTGAAAAGCATCTTACCGTAGGTGCTGAACGCAACTCGATGATCCTGTCCGCAAAATTCGATGCCGAGTCACCTCGCTCAGCCCAGAGAATTTTGGATACGTTGATCGAAGTTTACCAGTCTGAGCATTTGCGAATTCACCGCAATCGCCATTCAGGCAATTTCTTGTCCGATCAACGCGATTTGCTTCTCGAACAGTATTCAAAAGCACAAGAGGGCGTGAAGAACGCGAAAAACGAATATGCGATTTCATCCGTGGATGGACGTCGACATTCCCTGGAAACAACGCTGCACTCGATCGAACTGGAAAAGATCCAGAACCTACAAAATTTGACATCGTCTCGAGCCAAAGCCCAAGAACTCCGCGATCAACTAGCAATCCTACCTGAGCGAGAAACATCTTCGCAAAAGAGCATTCCCAACGAGGGTGCTGATCTTTTGCGAAAGGAGTTGTACGACGACCAAATCAAACTGATGGATCAGCGATCTCGATTGGCCGCAGACCATCCTCTTTTGGTAGCGACCACCAAGCGGGTCGAAGAAGCCAAGAGACTCATGGAGGCACAAGAGAACCAGCGAAAAGAAACTGTCGATGACATCAATCCCATATTCCGAGCGTTGTCACTCGATCTGCGTCAGCAGGACAGTATCGTTGCAGGATTGCTCGCCCGACAAGAGGCGTTAGCAAAACAACACAACGAACTACTCGCTTCTCTCGAAACGTTCAATCGTCAAGTTATCGAATTGACACAACTGGAGCATGCGGAGCAAATCGCCCGGGACAAGTACCTGCAGTATTCCAACAGTTTGGAGCAGGCAAGAATAGATAAGGCATTGGAAGATGGAAAGATTTCAAGCGTCAGCGTAGCTCAAAAAGCAACTCTGGCCGAGAAGCCTGTTAGTCCATCGAAAGTGCTCGTTCTGTTGGGAGGTGCCTTCATGGCATTTTCAAGTGTCATCGGCTTAATCTTTTTGAGCGAGAAGATGAATGACCGGATACGCAACGAGGGTGACCTCATGAGCTCACTTGGACTCCCGGTGTTGGCGACGATCCCTGATTCGAGCCAGTACAAGCGACTCCTCGCTCGTTAAGTAGCCGTTCAAAATCTAGAAAGAACAGACACCCTGTCATCGAACAAGCTAGCCGTTCCGAGAGCAATATGAGTACACAAATCGAAATATCGCCCCAAAACGTGGTGCACAAGGCTCCAAGTTCATCGACTGGCGGAACGACTCACACCGAAATCGACACTTTGCTTTGGCGTATGAAGGCTCGACTGCCAGCCAAAGCCGAATTAGGGAAAGTCATTGCGCTGACCAGTTGTTGCCGTGAGGCAGGTGTCAGCACGTTGATCGCAAATTTGGCCGTGCGTGCCGTCGATAACCACATGGGCCCCGTGCTCATCATTGATGCGAACATGTCTGCACCGAAACAACACCGTCTGTTTCGGCAAAAAGTAAAAGTTGGGTTTGTTGATGTAATCATTGGTTCCATGGCTCCCGCAGAAGCGGTCGTCCCCACATCCGTTGATTCGCTCGATCTGATTCCACTGGGTCAGCCGAGCAATCTCGAAAGCGGTCGAATTATCCCAGAAAACTGCGATGAGATTCTCAATTGGGCCAGGCAGAACTACGCCACCATTTTTGTGGACCTGCCCCAGATCGACGAAATGCGACACGGACTCATGCTTGCCCGCAAGGCGGATGTAACCATGATTGCCATCCGTTCGGACGCAGTGCGCCGCTCTTCGGCGGTTCAAAGTGTCGACCGGCTTATCGCCGACGGAGTAACGGTTACAGGCACGATCCTTACACGTCAGACCGTTGCGACCCCGCGCTTTCTGAGAAGCTAATCAGACGAGATGCGCAGCAAGCTTGAATTGTTGAAACAGCTCGCATTCTCTCTGGCCGATCAAGTGGTCGTTAGTGCCTGTACGTTTTTGACGATGGTGCTGATTTCAAACCACTGCACCAAAGCGGATGTAGGTGTTTTTGCGCTAACGGTGACGATCGTCAATCTGATTAGGACAGTTCAGGAACGCACGATTGCGGCGCCCTATTTGGCTTTCGCATTCCGAGAGGGGTTCGACAGACCTTCGTTTAAAGGGAGCAGCTTTGTTCACCAGGCGATACTTGGTGCGATTGCAACTATCGTGATCGTTTTGATAACCGCTGCTGGGTATTTATTGGGCAATTCGCGATCATGGACCGTTGTGCTAGCGAGCTTGGCAATGGTACTACCGCTAACTTTGCTGAGGGACCAGATTCGCTCCATGGCAGCTGCTAGTTTTCAGCTCTCGCAGCAACTGATGTTTGATTCGGTAGTGGGTGCATCGCAATTGCTCGGCATCATTGCCTTGGGCTGGGCAAATCGATTCTCGATCGCCTGGGTCAATATCGTTTTGGGACTAGCCTGCGTGTTGCCAACTTTGGTTTGGTTTGGCGTGCACGGCAAACGGATCGAAGTAGACTCCGCTCACGTTCTGCAAGATTGGAAAAACAATTGGCACTATTCCCGATGGCTGGTTGGAGCGCGCATCTTTGGGATCTTTGGCTATTTTGTTGTCCCTTGGCTGGTATGGTATTTCTTGGACGAGGCTGCAACGGGGGCCTTTGCTGTATGCAATAGTTTGGTTGGCGTTTCGCTCATGTGCGTCACGGGACTCAACAACTTGTTTCAGCCACGAACCATTCGGGAGCTACAACACAGCGGCATTCGAGGCATGATCGTCAGCATGATAGAGTCTATCGCTGTTGTCATAGGCATTCTCTCCGTGATCTCAATCGGCTTCTACTTTTTTGGTAGCGTCGCTCTTGTTCGGATCTTTGGTGTCGCCTACGCCGATTATGGGCATGTTGCGTTCATCTTGAGCCTATCCACCCTGGCCGTGAGCTTGGCAATCTTATTCGGAAACGGATTAGCCGCCTTGGGTAACTCCCGAGAGTACTTTCTAGGTGAGCTTAGCTGTTGCGTCGTTTCTGTTTCTGCAGCCCTTGTTTTCATTCCTTGGTTTGGCCTCAATGGAGCGGCCGCGTCGCTCGCTCTTGGTGGACTGGCGGCGTCCGTGGTTACAGGTTGGACCCTCTACCGGGCAATAGTCCGCTATCAGCCGACGATCGGTTCTCGATCGATAGGTGCTGAAGATGCGATGCTAGAAATTTCCGCTCCATCGTCTTCATCTTCGTCCACACCCGTCGTCACCAATTAGCTCGCAGGAATTCGATCGATGAACGTCGCCTTGCGAGCCAAAAACATAGAACAGCCCCAAGAGCAGGAAAGTGCTTTTTCGCTCTTCACGATCGCGACCATTGTCATTTTGACGATCTGTTATTGGTTTATCGATCACCGCTGGGATCAGTCTGTGTATTACGCTGGAATAGATGAGATGATGTACACGGGGTCAGAAAACTCGACCGCCGATCGACTGAGCGAAGTGAACGCGGCATCGACCATTTCCCGACTGATGATTGCAGGCTGGGCGTTGGTCTGTTTTTTGACACGCAAGCAAAATCTTAAATGGGATTCGATGTTTCTATGGGCATCTCTCGCCGGAGCTGCCTTCGTTAGTTGTAGCATCCTATGGTCGATTAAACCGACCCACTCCCTTTTTAAACTCGTGGTTCTAGCGACGGTCACAGCCACGGCCTTTGGGTTTGCAAGTCGATTTACCTTGAGAGAAATTCTGACCATCCTGTGCTGTTCTTGTATGTCGTTTATAGTCATCGGAATCATCGCAGAGATCGCCCACGGAAAATTTAGACCATGGGGTGACTACCGGTTCATTGGGACGTCTCATCCCAATACCCTTGCTATTTACGCAGCACTCCTCTGTATGTCTGCTCGAATGTACCTAATCAAGGACCAATCGAAAGCGATTGCAATCACGCTACTGGCCATTGGCGCCATCGTGATCATTATGACGAAATCCCGCACGACCTTAGGCGCCGTATTTCTCTCGATGATCGCTACGCAAATCGTCAGTGTGCGAGGAAACAATAGAGTGATCTTGATTGTCGGCGCTTTTTTTCTAGCAGGCTTTGTTATTTTCGGTTCGTTATTCTTAAGCCAACAAGCGACAGGGCAACTCGGGAACTATGCCGCGATGGGACGAACCGAAGATGTATCAAGCCTTACTGGGCGATTGCCACTATGGGAAGAACTCATCACGTCTATCAACAAGCGTCCTTGGCTCGGTTACGGCTATTTGGCTTATTGGGACGCCGCCCGCGTCGAGTACTTGAGCGATACGTTCAAGTGGGAAATACC
>CAIXME010000941.1 GCA_903920425.1 uncultured Pirellula sp.
GCCACGGACAAAGCGTCCTAGCTTACGCTCCCCGATCTCGAGGTACCCGCGCTTACATTGAACTTTGCATGGAGGTTTTAGAACGTGACTAAAGATCGACGACTCGGACGTGGCTTGGCTGCATTGCTCGGAACTCCTGTAGAAGAATCAGGATTGCCGGACACACAACCATCTTCAACTCAACCGAACCCCAACTCCGGCGTTTCAGGGATGTTCGAAACAAAAGAGGCCTTCGCTCCGGCCAAGCCCCAAATCGCAGCACCCACCACAGCAATCCCCCGCAGCGAAGCCATTCGGCAACTGGCCGACGAAGCTCGCGCGAGCCAGACCCGTTCCAGTATCTCGCCGATATCGATCCCGGTCTCACCGGCAATCGCACAAGACGCTTCCCTGACCTCGACTCTCGATATTCCTGTCGGTCAAATCGATGCGAACCCCTTTCAGCCTCGACGGCAGTTCAACAGCAACGAAATTGAATCGCTTGCCGAATCGCTCAAAGAACACAAACAATTGCAGCCCATCTTGGTACGACGCGTCGGACAGCGCTACCAGCTGATCAGCGGTGAACGCCGACTGCGAGCGACCGTCCATGCTGGCCTGCCAACCATCCGCGCAGAAGTACGCGTCGCCGACGATCGACTCGTCGCCGAACTCGCCATCATTGAAAACCTGCAACGCAAGGATCTCAATGCAATTGAAAAGGCTCTTTCCTTCAAGCGGTACATCACCGAGCATCGCTGCACTCAAGACGAACTTGCCCAGCGGCTCAAGATCGATCGAAGCACCATCGCCAACATGATGCGACTGCTGGAACTGCCCGAGATCATCACCGATGCAGTCCAACGCGATGAGATCTCCGCTGGTCACGCAAAAGCACTGCTAAGCCTAGGCAGCATCAAAGAACAAGTTGCGACGTTGCGACGAATTCAAGAAGAAGCATGGAGCGTTCGAGAAACCGAAGCACGCGTCGCTGAGATCATCGCCGAAGCAGCAGCCAACGAAGATGGCTTCTTGGGCGCCGCCCCACGACGAAAAGCTTCCAAGTCGGATCAATTGGCTTCCCTGGAAAAAGACCTCAAAATGACTCTCGGTACCCGGGTCGATATCAGCCAAACAAGCCGCGGTCGAGGACGTATCACGATTCACTTCACCAGCATCGAAGAATTCGAACGACTGCGCACTTTGCTAGCAAACGACAACAAGAAGAGAGCGGCAGCATAGGGACTAGAAGATGCTTTCGGACCTGCCAATCAATTGGATAGTATGGGGCGTGGCAGCCTTTGTTGCCCTGCGATGCCTTATGTCCCTGTCGATACTTCTAAAGGACCGACTGCAGGACCTATTGATTGCGCACGTCAAACGACAGCAGATTGAATCCAAGAAGCGGCAACGCATCGCCGAACTTCGCGAAAAGATTCGCGCCAAGAAAGCTGCCGATGCACCAGAGCCAGAGGTCAAACGGGCAGCCTAACCAAATCGAATCTGTAGACCAGAACTTTCCGCCTACGCCCGTAGCGGAAGATGTGAATCTTCCGTCCCCGCGAAACGACAAATGCAATTCTTCCGTCGCTCTCGCATCGCCATCGTATCTCTATCGCATTGCATACGACCTGAAACTGGCAATTGCCCCGAGCGATTCGCAGGAACGCCTACGAGATTCCGCTACGTCTGAACTTTTCACTCGCTACCGAACGCGTTTCATGACAAAACGCTTTGGCGTTAACCGAATGGCTGGTTAAAATGACCGCACCATGATCCGAGCTACACTATTTCTATCAGGACGCGTCCAAGGCGTTGGGATGCGATTTGCCACCTACGAACTGGCACAAAAGTTCGCAGTCGAGGGTACCGTCGAAAACCTAGATGATGGTCGTGTGAAAATCATCGCGGAAGGCCCACTCGAGGAAGTGGATCGATTCGTTGACGCTGTCAGAAATATCGCGACGGGAAAGATCAAGGATATCGCTCGATTCGACTCCGAACCCAGTCACGAGTTTGACTGCTTCTCAGTACGGCGATGAGCAGCTATTCTGTATTGAAATCCCCAAGCTCCTTCCCACTTTGATGGCATCCTTCCCGTTATGAAAAAACTCTCCGCAGGTGGTGGTTGGCAAGCGGTTCGCTACACGTTTCGCAAAGGCTGGGAAGCGGGCGGTATCTGGAAGCTGTACAAAGCCCTCCGCTCGAGAAACGCATGCAAGACATGCGCGCTGGGAATGGGAGGTCAGCATGGTGGGATGGTGAACGAAAAAGGACACTTCCCAGAAGTCTGCAAAAAATCGATTCAAGCCATGGCCGCTGACATGCAGCCTGCAATCACCGCTGATTTTTGGACCAAACACCCTGTTTCGCAAATGCGGAATTGGACGCCGCGACAACTGGAACACAGCGGGCGACTAATCCAACCCGTTCTATTCGAACAAGGCTCCGAACAATACAAACCCATCACCTGGAACGAGGCCTTTGATCGTATCGCCGCTCAGCTGATCAAGCTCTCAGCAGATGAAACCTTTTGGTACTTCAGCGGACGAAGCAGCAACGAAGCAGGCTTCCTTTTGCAATTGCTGGCCCGAGTGTACGGCACCAACAATGTGAACAACTGCAGCTACTATTGCCACCAAGCCAGCGGCGTTGGACTGCAAACCACCCTCGGTACCAGCACAGCCACCGTCGTCCTAGATGACTTGGACGATTGCGACACGATCTTCATCATCGGCGGCAACCCTCCTAGCAACCATCCTCGATTGATGACCTCGCTGATGCACCTGCGCCGTCGCGGCGGTCGCATCGTCGTGATCAACCCGGTTCGCGAACTGGGACTCATCAAATTCAAGGTTCCGAGCGATCCATTGAGCCTATTCTTCGGGACCAAAATAGCCACCCACTATTATCAGCCTCATATCGGTGGCGATCTCGCCTTGCTGACCGGTATCTGCAAAGCCGTAGTCGAAAACAATCAACACGATCCCGTGTACTTGCAAAAGCACTGCGCCGATTCGGAAGCGTACCTCGACGGACTTGCGAAAACCAGCTGGTCTGAGATTTGCGAGAAGTCCGGCATCGACGAACCAGCGATCCGTGAAATCGCGGACGTCTACGCCAAAAGCAATGGCTCGATCTTTTCATGGACCATGGGCATCACGCACCACACCCATGGAGTGGAAAATGTCCAAGCGATTGTAAACCTCGCGCTGCTGCGAGGCATGATCGGAAAGAAAGGGGCCGGTGTCATGCCGATTCGCGGCCATTCCAACGTCCAAGGCATCGGGTCGGTCGGCGTGACTCCCAAACTCAAGGACGAACTGTTCGACAACCTGACCAACAAATTCGGCGTCAAACTGCCGACCACCAAAGGCCGCGATACGCTTGACTGCATGGAGGCAGCACGTGAGGGGAAACTCAAATTTGGTTTCTGTCTCGGCGGGAACTTGTACGGATCCAATCCCGATTCGCAATTTGCGGAACAGTCGCTCGAATCGCTCGACATGTTGGTCATGCTCAACACGACGCTCAATACAGGCCACGCGCGAGGACTTGCCAAGAACACGATCGTATTGCCTGTGCTGGCTCGGGACGAAGAGCCCGAACCCTCCACCCAAGAATCGATGTTTAACTTCGTAAGACTCAGCGACGGTGGGCCAAAGCGTCTACCTGGCCCTCGCAGCGAAATACACATCATCTCCGAGATCGGACGCCGCGTTCTCGGAAACACCACCGCAGTCGACTGGGAGGAAATGCAAAAAGCAAACACCATCCGGACTTGGATTTCCAAAGTGGTTCCTGGCTACGAAGAGATCGAGCACATCGAGAAGACCGGAAAGGAGTTTCAAGTCGGCGGCCGAACATATCACGCGCCACGATTCAAAACCCCAGACGGTCGCGCGAAAATGGTGTCGCACGCATTGCCTGAGCTCACCCGTCTTAATGACAACCAACTCAGACTGATGACCGTTCGCAGCGAAGGCC
>CAIXME010000942.1 GCA_903920425.1 uncultured Pirellula sp.
CGCAGTGTGCACAAGCCATAGGCTGGGTCACGATCGTCGGATCAACAGGATCCTTGAACGAACCACCTTGCATTGTCGTATCGATATCGCATTGGAAATAGCGATCGATGCGTAGCCAGTGCATTTCACGGCCACGGATGACTTGCTCTTTACCAACGATAGGCACGTTGTTTTCCGCTTGGCATGCGACCACGCAAGCGTTGCAGCCGGTGCACTTGTTCAAGTCAATTGTCATACCCCATTTATGGTTGACATTGACATCTGGCTCCTTCCAAAGAGATTTGTTCTCGGGAATATGCCCAACAATCTTTCGAGTGAAACTCGCGTCTTTCAAGTATTCATCGAGTGTACCTTCACGCACCAATTGAGGAGCGCGTTTGGCCTGCTCTCGCATTCCACCTTCGTCGGAGATCGCAAAGTGATCCTGCGTTGTCGCCAACGGATAAGGAACACTAGTCCCAATCGCTTCGATACCGGTGTAAATCGCAGCCTGATTCCAACGGCGGAACGTCGAAAGATTCGTTCCAACGGCACCAGCAACGATGCCACCTTTTTCTTTGGAGCGACCATACCCTAGGTTCACGGTAAAGGAACCTTCAGCATGTCCAGGTACAACGAAGACCGGTAGTTTGACCTTGGCATCGCCTTGCTTGAGCGAAACCAACTCTCCATGGACCAAATTCAATTTTCGGGCAGTGCCGATGCTACAGATCGCTGCGTTATCCCAAGTCAACTTCGTAATTGGTTGAGGCAGCTCTTGCAACCAACCGTTGTTTCCAAGCCGACCGTCGTACACGGAATCACTCGGGTAAATGACTACTTCTAAGTTCTTAGGATCCAAATCCAGCTTGATCTCTCCCGACGGCAGTTCGTAGGAACTTGTCGAGACATCACCGCCAACTAGCTGCTTAACATCCGCCTTGAGTTCACCAGCGAAAGCCTTGGCTTCGGTATTAGGCACAAACCCAACGTGCAATGCTTCTTTCCACTGGCGCTCATTCAAAGAACCGCCTAGAACTTGCTTGGCGGTCTCTTTGACGATCTGTTCCCCTTCCGTTTCAGGCAATGCTGCCAGGATCGAAAGGAGTTCGATCGGCGATTTGCTGCCTGGGAAAAGAGGCGAAATCATAGGCTGACCGATTCCATACACCCCATCTGCGGCTCGCACATCACCCCAGGCCTCGAGAGGATGGGTGGCAGGTACCGTCCAAGTGCAGAGATCGGCAGTCTCATCGTCGTAGTTCGACAAGTAAACCACGTCGCCAATTGCCGTGATCGCATCGGCCAACTTCACATCACCCGAAACCGAAAAGACGGGATTAGGTGTCAGAATCCATAGTGTCTTGAAGCTCTTCGATTGGCTTACAAAATCATCAAGCTTGACCGTTGCAACATCGTTGAGCTCGTTTGGAACATCCAGAATGCGAACCGTTTTGCCGATATTGCCAAGCTTTGCATTGATTCGAATCGCTGCCAGCTGTGTAGGTAGCGACTGATGCTTACCGACAGCCAACAAGCTCGAGCCTTTGTTGGATAGAAGATCAGATGCGATTGACTCAACGACTCGCTTGATCTTCTCATCGTTGGACAGCGTGTTGTACGCCTTTTCTTCTTCTTTGTCTTCGACTACCGTCCCTGCATCGATGGCTTCTTCGATTTTGCGAAGCAGCACGGGAACTTGAGAAGATTGCAGCGCCAAGCGGAAATCTGCCACGGAACCCGTTACCGAGTACTGAGCCTCGACAGCGTACAACCGATTCATCCATGGCCCGGTCGGCGATCGATGATTGCTGAATTGGCGGGAGTAATGGACCGAATTAGCGTCCGATCCCAACAAATCCGCATCCAGCGAGACGATCACTTTCGCTTGATCCAGATCGTATACCATCGACGACTTGCCCGCACCTGCAGCATCGATCGCCTTACCGACATTGCCGGAGAACACCGACTCATATCGGACCAGCGTTGCCTTAGGATACTTTTTCTTTACCTCCGCCAAAACACGGCGGAACGAAGGACTCAAGCTGGGCTCGAACAGAATCGCCAAGCCTTCACCTTCCGATGAAGCCAAGGTTGCACGGGATTTGAGGATATACTCACCGAACGAATCCCAACTCTTGAGCGAATTCTTCTTGTCGTCGGGATCACCCTTCTTGTCGATCGCGACGTATCGCTCAGGAGCTTTGCCCGCCTTGGTCCTGTTCAACACGCCCGAAATTCGATCCTGATCGTACAGCGACAGAATCGAAGCTTGCGTGAACGCATCGGTTCCGGCGGAGCGAAGCTTTTTGTTCTCTTTGAAATCAGCTGGCTGGCTCTTTGCGTAGGCTGGATGGTCCGCATTCCCATCCACCTTGACAGGCCGACCTTCCAGGCTCGTCACGAGAGCATGCACGGATCGTCCAGCCCACTCGAAGTTGGTCGCGAAGTAGTCTGGCAAACCAGACACTCGGCCTTCTGGACGAACGACGAACGCAGCAATTTCCTCGCGGTTGTAGCGACAACCCGAAAGCCCGCCCAACGCAAGCGATGCGCTCATCATCTGCAGCCAACGACGGCGCGATACGCCCTCTGGAAACTCAGAAGCAGCTTGTGGAAATTCGCGATTCAGGAAATGCTCAAACTCGTTGGTTTGCTGCAATTCGTCAACGCTACGAAAATAACGCTTTTGGTGATCGGTACCGGATTGGCTCATCGGTGGCAGACCGCACAGTTGGTTTGAGGATTGATGTTTTTCTCTGCCTTGAGTTTCTTACCCAATGCGAGCTGTTTAGCTTTTTGCTCTTCTTCCGAATCGCCTTCGGCGCCGGCAGTCCAAGCAAGATTGGTGATCTCTTCTACTGGTCTCAAGTGCGGCTCAGGATTGCGATGGCAATCGATGCACCATGTCATCGACTGATCCTTTGCTTGATGCACAATGTCCATCTTGTCCACACGGCCGTGGCATGTAACGCAAGAAACACCCCGCGTTACGTGGGCCGAGTGATTGAAATACACATAGTCGGGCAGTCGGTGGACTCGAATCCAGTCCACCGATTCCCCTGTTCGCCAACTTTCATGCACCGGCTTGAGCTTGAGGCTCTCCGAGTGCACTGCAGAAAGTGCAGGAGCGCCAGCGGCCGTTTTGGGGCTGTGGCAATTGATGCACGTTTGCGTTGCAGGAATGGTGGAATGAGCTGATTTTTCGACCGAATTGTGGCAGTACCGACAATCCATTTTGAGCTCACCAGCGTGCAAAGCATGGCTAAACGGCACAGGTTGCTCAGGACGGTATCCGGTGTTCAACGTAATGGGGCTAGTTGCACCGAGGAACAGCACTCCGGCATAAGCACCACCGGCAGCAGTCAAAACCCCGAGCAGAGCTAGGAATTTGTTCGTCCAGCGAGGGAACAGAAATCGTTGCATGATGGATTAAAGAGTCACTTTTTTTGGCAATCGCAGCAGGTTCATTCCTACAGCGTTCGAATTTTGACAGAGTTTACAAGGTCTCGGACTTGTACGGAAGATAGGCTAACAAAAGTTGCTTGGGGACAGGCCCCTTGTTTCGTCGCAATACTACCCGTAATGTTGATGAAACTACTACCATCGCACAGATGAGACAAATGGTCGCAGCCCCTTGCGCTTCTTTCGATCGAGTCGGAAAAGTCGACAAGATACTCATGTGGGCGAACGAACACCAGACTAGTGCACTTCGCTATCCACTTCTCCGCCTGCAATGTCTGCTTGGCTTCGCCAAACCTGCAAGTCGACGGAATTGCTCTGAAATCGGACAGAAGTATCCAAGTACGTGACCCAAACTCCACCCTTGTGCTGGCTTCTTGCTGAAAAATTGGCGTTGTATTGCCCTAACGTGGAGTAGCAATCGCGGTTGGGATTATTGGGTGTTGCGTAATGACAGTAATAGATTTGCCAATAACTTTCCGCATGCGGTAATTCTCCGTACCCGGCATAGACCATGACCGGCTCGATCTCGGATGGCCCTTGGCACTGGAGATCCCAATCGCGGGCCAGTTTGTTTAGGTCGGTCGTGATAGGAAACCGTATCCCATACAGAACCCCAGGATTTCTCGCCTTCTGCCCATTACCCGGCGTTCTCTCAGAGATGGCTGAGGTATGCGACATCCCATCCTTGATGTCGCGAGGAAAACAACGGATGTTGATTCCGAACGGCATGGTCTTTTCCCCCGCCAGTTGCAGTATATGATCCGCAAACAGCGAACTCAGTACCCCTTGAATCGGACGATTTCCTGTACAAAAGCGATAGGAAATGGCATTCCCCTCACCTGCGGACGGGCAACGCAACAGCATCGGATGCGGCTCTGTCTCGACCGGCGGGTCTTGCATGCCGCACACAAACTCGCCGCGACTTGCAAACAAATCTCCATAGATCCGCTGATTGCTTAACGCCTCTCGCAACGTCAGCATCATCGGTCCCGGACGACCATACCTGGATTGACCAAGCTGGCTAGCCTCCCCGAGACTCTCTCGAGTTACAAAGTCTGGAAAGTAACCATGGGAACTGACGAAACTCTCAACTCCCAACGCGAGGTTGCGGAGATTGTTCGCACACTGCGTGCTTCTAGCCGATTCGCGAGCCGATTGCACCGCAACAAATACAAGCCCCAACAGGATGAAACTGCATCCAAGAACAACGACCATCTCGACAAGAGTAAACCCCGTCCTCAATGCCGCCTGGGGCCTCTCCCGTTTTTCAAGGCTCATCGCTACCCTCTCCCTGGCTCACCCCATCCTGGATGTCGAATGCAATTTCGCCAACGCGCGATCCCTCCAACAGCACGTTCAACTTGCCCGCAAACGCTTCTTCGCCAACTCTCCGAACTCGAAACCGAACCAACGGCCCCGCCCCAACTTTTTCGCACTCCCAGTCGATTACCCGCCCCAACGCCTGCGGCTCCACCTCAAAGGCGAGGTCGGCAAACCTGTTGCTGACCGCGATCACATTCTGCGTAGCCCATGCGTTCTTTTCTGGCCGTCCAAACGAAATGCGCTGAGGGGAAATCCTTGCCGGCAGCAACGGCGTAACGCGAACTGGCAACTCAGCTAGAACCCGCCCCTGCGCTACCAAAACCACGTTGGCAAACCCTTCGGACTTTTCATCCTTTGAAACCTGACCGCTCAACTGGACCGTTCGCCGGTCAGGAACATGCGTTGCCACGAGCCCGATCCCATTCCGATGCACTTGGATCGCATGCCCCTCAATCGGCTCGGTCAATCCGTACGCGACCTCGACCAAATACGTTTGCCCTGGCTCGTACCGCTGCAAATGAATCGCAGCTGGTTCAAATACTGCCAACGGTTCGCAGCGCCACGTACACTGGATACTCTCTCGCGTTGTTTTCCCTCCTTGCCCTTTGGTTCGCAAGGATATGGTCGCGGCCCGTTCGCCAGGAACCGAGCGGGATAACTCGACCTGAATGCTGCCTCGTTCGCCCGCAGCCAACACCAAATCAGACTTGCCGATCGCCGCACACCCGCAGCTCGTTTCAATCTCATCGATGACTACCGAAGAATGAGTTCGGTTATGTATCGCCACCTGAACTTCTTGAGCCTGCGAACCTACGGTGAATCTGCCATAGTCGATTTGCTTATCGACAAAGACCTCAGCCGGCCCAACGGCACTAGACTCGTCAACACGTTTCCAGCAACCCGTCATCAACAACGAGCTAATTGCGATTGCGAACAGCTTGGACATATCTGTTTCCCAGCAGACCAGCGACGACACATACCAGCCCCACCAGAACTAGCAGGAGCATGTTAGAATCGCTTCCTCCCAAAGCAATAGGTTCCATCGACACCAATAAAGCATAGCCGCTCCACTCGTCTGGCTGCAACGATACTAACGATTCGGTCGCCGGATCGAAAACGCTGATGGATTTACTTGTGCAGTCTGTCGCAACGACGAAATGCCCCTTTTTCAAGTGTAGGATTGCGACGAAGTCTCCTGACACACGATTCAATCCATCCAATGTTGTTTCCACCATCGACCCTTGAAGTCCATTGGCCAAAACCGCGTCATGCATCTGACGCAAGGTGTACCCCTTTTCACCAATCTCACCCATCGACTTGCGCAGCACTTCGTAGGAAACAGAGTCGGGAAGAAAGTGCTCTATGGCAACAAAGACACAATCGCATCCGCACTCAAGCGTTCGTTGCGCATCCTCTTGCCCATGCGCCCATTGGGCCATGCAAACAAAAACAAAACAAGCGAACGACCAAATAAAACACTGGGGCATGATCAATCTGCTGACTCGAGTGGCCGACTACTCGGCTTTTTGACGAAAGCGCGCTATTGTTGCAAACCTTCTCAAATTTCGAAGGTGGCTTCCGGTCTTGCTACCTGTGACTTCCGTCCTTCCATCCGGATAACGAATGAAAATCCCAGGCATTAACGAGATCTTTGGCAACAAAGAAAAATCACCCATTGGCAATTGATCCACAGAGAATTCACGCACCTTCCAAGCATAGGAAGAAGACGTTTCATTGGGTGACGAGAGACCAGAGGAAGTCATACTGCCGGCAACAGGAACCCAAATTCCGTGCAACTGTTCCCAGTTCCACCGACAATGGTAGTTCGTCCTCATGCCGGTTTCATCATATTGAATGATGTGCCATCCGCGCTCCGGGCTCACCAACGCTTTTGCAATAGAACCGTCCGCATGATACCGTTCGATCGCGAACAAGCTACCCACTGGCGTAACAGAATATTTTACGGGCAACCCTTGTGGAGCCGTAACCGAATAAAGCTTACCCCACGGCAAACGCAATGCTCCGCACAAGCAACGGTCTGAATACTCCTCGCTAAATGGTGCAAAGTACCCGAGCTGCGGTGTCGTAAGCTCGGAAATAGTCAACGCATACGCTGATGGCGCATAGTCCTCACGGTAAAACGCTCCACGACGAAAAACGCTTTGCTTACCCGTGGCCGAAGATGCTTTGCCGTCAACCATCAACTCGCGACACTCTAAAAGAACTTCGTCTCCGCGAACCGTAAACACACCCAGGCCTTTGGTGAGGCCCACGCCCGTCACATGCTCTTGGGCCTCAAGCTCCACTCGGTAAGCAAGTAAACTGCCCTCCAGAATACGGTACTGCTCCAGCGTTCTTGAAATGACGCTTGCATCACCCTCAACAGGTACATCTGCGCAAACCGTGATCGAACGCGCGACTAAGAAAATAGCGAGGAGCGCTCCGCTGAAACGCAATCGAAAACAGTGGAAAGTACCCACTCGCAACCTTACGAACCAGTGATCGTTGTGACACAGCGATCCGGCGCCATGGTGTTCACCGTCACCATTTCGGTTCCCGCCCTGCATTGACCTAGGTTCGCATCCCACACACAAAAGTCTTTTTTCACTCTGCAAATATGCTTGGCATAAGTTGCTTCGCATGAAAGCGATAGATTCCCACTCCCAAAACAATCGGTGTCGTTACCGACAATCTTGGTGATCTCCGATGGTGGGCTAAAGGTAGGGGGTGCGGATGGGTCCGAAGGATTGCACTCCACAGAAGTGTTCGCGGAACATGCTTTCGATGGTGTAAGGCATGCCAGTATTGCATCGCATTGGCCGGGCGTCAGACTGTACGACCCTTTGACTCCGGGCCCACCGCCGCCGACGATGCTCTCAGCAACATCTGACGTAACCAAATGAGTGGTCTTTCCAAAAGGGCCGACTGCCGCAATGGCCACCAGTACCGTACACACCAACACTAAGCGTAGCATCTGTATTCTCCATACTCGATACAAGAAACGCAGAACGGGCCCGTTTCATTAATGTATCGAATGCCGAACGCTTTTTCAACTATCCGAATCCAGCGGACTTTCGCATTGTCGGTGAGCTTCAAACAAGGCTACGCCAGCCGCAACGGACAAATTCAAACTTCGTACCGGCCCTATCATGGGTAAACCAACACATTGGTTGGCAAACGTGTCTCGAATCGATTGAGGCAAACCTCGCGACTCGCTACCAAACACTAACCAATCACCCAATGCATAGGAAACCTTGCTGTACGATTGAGTCGCAAATTTGGTAAACAAAAAAACGCGACTCACGTCCATCGACCCTAGAAGCACATCCCACGAATCCACGGCTTCCCAATCCAAATGCTGCCAATAGTCGAGCCCGGCTCGCTGCAGTTGCTTATCCTCCAATCGAAACCCCATAGGTCGGACCAGCCATAATTTGGCATTCAATGCCACACAGGTTCTCCCGATGTTGCCTGTGTTCTGCGGTATCTCAGGCTCAAACAGGACGACATTGAATCGAGGCATCACGATGCTTGCTTTCTATCTTTTGTGACTCTAATTTTTGAAGCCAATGCCCATTGTTCGCTTGACGCAAGCCTCTCATCTTTGCTAAACCCCCAGGAACGTTTGTTCGGATCCTGGTCGCCGAAGCTATCCTCTCGGCAGCCGATTTTAATCCAAGTTGGAAAAGGTCATAAGATGCTTCTTAAGTTCCTTGGTGCTACCGCGATTTCGTTCGTTTTCTTATTCGCAACCACCACCGCGACAGCCCAATCTCCAACACTTGCTAAACGTCCTGCAGAAAAACAGGAAACGCTCCGTAAAGTGGAGCGCAAAAAACTGACGGCAACGCCGTCGACCCAGGGTGGCCCCGAATTCGAACTGAAATACAAATTCCAACCGGGTTTGCTAATCCACAGCGAAGTCGTTCACTTAGCAAAAACCGACACCAAAATTGATTCCACCGAACAAAACTCGCACTCGCGAACGGTATCCCAAAAAACCTGGGAAGTGACCAAAGTCGAAAATGGCGAAATGACCTTTGAATATCGCATCGACGAAATCGATATGTCGCAACGCATCGGCGACAGCAACGAAATCCGATACAGTTCCAAGGAAAAAACCGAACCCGCCAAGCAATTCCAAGGTGCTGCTGACTCCGTTGGCAAAATCATTTCGACCGTAACCATCGACGAACAAGGCATGATTATCGCCAGAAGCGATGAAACCAATCCACCCAACCTGGGCATGGGGGACATCACTTTGCCAGTCCCAGACGCACCTATGGCTGTCGGGGCCACATGGGAAGTCCCTCGTGAATTGCACATCCGCCGTGACGACGGGACCATCAAGAAGGTTCGGTTCAGAGAGTTGTTCCGATTGGACAAAGTCAGCGCCGGCATTGCAACAATCGCCGTGCGAAGCGAAATGCTGACTGCAATCACAGAACCGAAAGAGGAATCGCAGGTTCTCCAACAATTAAGCAACGGCACGATCAAATTCGATATCGACGCGGGCAGAATGATTTCGAAAGAACTCGCCTGGGACAAAACTGTCGTAGGATTCTCTGGCGACGGCAGTTTGATGGACTACTCAGCCCGACTGGAAGAACAAGTTGTCTCGACCGAAACGTCTTTATCCAATAAAACAGCGAATAAGGAATCTACGACAAATTCACGCTAGTTCATCTTCGTTGGAGAGCCATCATCGTTCGCTTGCTGTTTTCCAGGCTTTGCGTCATTTCCCTCTTGGCCGCGTTCCCCCTAGAGGTTTCGACTGCAGGCGAACGGAGCTTCTCGGTTTCCCTCGACGATTCGGTAGAACTGCCTTTGCCTAACAAAAACGGGCGATTGCTGGTTCTGTTGATCGACGACAAGTCCAGTTCGCTCAAGCGTGCGAACCCAATCGATGGGCCTTTTTCAAACGATCCACAACCAATCTTTGGTATCGATCATCGATTTGAAAAAGGGACCGAAGCGGTCCTCGACGACACGTCCGATTGCTTTCCAATCCCTCCGAGCCAGTTGCCTCCAGGTCTCTATCGCGCACAAGCTAGATGGGATGGATCGCAATCCAATAGCGATTGGAAACGAGAACCGGGAAACCTTTGGTCGGATGTCGTCGCGTTCGAGGTTTCTGCATCGAAAGATGCCCAGCAGATTCGCTTGGTCTTGAAACATGCAGTCAAACCAATGGAACTCAGCAAGTCGAATCGAGTGGAATGGTTCGAAATGCGTTCACCGCTACTTTCCCAGTTTCGCGGTACCGACGTCACCCTTCGGGCCGGGGTAGTATTGCCTGTGAATTACTCGGCGTCGCGAAAATACGCTGCGATCTACGAAGTCCCTGGTTTCGGCGGCGATCATTCGGATGCGGCTAACAGCCGGCGCACCAACGGCTCAGGCGTCGCTGCATCGCTTGCTGAAAACACGTTTCGAATCGTTCTCGACCCCGAAGGCCCCAATGGTCACACTCTGTTCGCCGACTCGGCCAATAACGGCCCTTGCGGTCAAGCTTTGATCGAAGAACTAATACCTGCCATCGAAGCCAAATTTCCCCTGATCTCTGAACCGAGCGCTCGATTGCTGCGTGGGCATTCCTCGGGCGGATGGTCGACATTGTGGCTCGCAACCGAGTACCCGAAAGTCTTTGGAGCATGCTGGTCTAGCGCTCCGGACCCAGTCGATTTCCGCCGATTTCAAAAAGTGAACATCTACGAACAGCCCAATTTCTACACCGACGCCGACGGCAAAGATTTGCCAAGTTTGCGTAGCAAGGATCGGGTTCAAATGACTATCCGACAAGAGTCACAAGGGGAAGATGTTCTCGGCCCAAACAACACGTCCGCGCAACAATGGGACTCTTGGTTCGCCGTCTTCGGCCCCAAGTCCCAACAGGGAAATCCAGCCGCACTATTTGACCCTAAATCGGGTCTCATCGCCCCAGCAGTTGCCGAATCCTATCGCGCGTTTGATATCCGGCTCAGGCTGGCGAATCAGCCGGAGCGATTCCTGCCCATCTTCCAAAAAAACATTCGTTTAATTTGCGGCACCGAAGACAGTTACTATCTGAACGAAGCGGTTTCGCTATTGGCGGAAGAACTCAATCGGCACCCGCGAATTCCGACCGATCGCGGATACCTGAAACTGGTTCCAGGGGATCACGGTTCTATCTTTGCCAACCCAGCGTTGCAGGAAATCCCTGGACAAATGCTGGAACACTTGCGCTCCGCCGGCCATTTGCGATGATCGCCCAAGAACGCATCTGCGATAGTGCAAGACTGCTTTGTGGGGTAAGCTTAGCCGGCGCTTTGCACGCAAGAGAATCCACCCATCGAACATACCATCCATTCTGTAGTCCTTATGTCCGACGCCGAAATCCACACCCAGCTCCCAAAAGCCCTTGAGTCGTTCAAAGAGCCTGAAAGCGGCCGCGCCATCTCCAAAACAGGCCAAGTCGGAGACTGGACCGTTTCCGACGGAAACGTGAGCTGCCGCTTGAGCTTGACGTCAATGGTTCAGCCCATTGCTACCGAGATTGCAGATGCGCTCCGAGATCATATCCTCGCCAATGTCTCTGGCGTAAAGGATGTTCAGGTCCAGCTGGATACGACCTACCGCGCCGCTCCCACCATCGGCCAGATCGGGCTAAAAGCCAAAAGTGTCATCGCGGTCGCCGCCGGTAAAGGGGGCGTAGGCAAAAGCACCTTGGCAGCATCGATCGCCATCGTACTCGGTCGCATGGGGGCCAAAGTTGGGCTCATGGATGCCGATGTCTACGGTCCTAGCGTCCCTCACTTGCTAGGACTCGAAGGTAGACCCGAAATCGTAGACGGTAAAATCCAGCCAATCAAATCCGGCGATATGCCAGTGATGTCGATGGGTTTTCTCGTTGGCAAAGACCAAGCTGTCGTGTGGCGTGGCCCAATGCTACACGGCTCCATTACCCAATTTCTCAGAGATACCGCTTGGGGTGAATTGGATTACTTGATCATCGACATGCCTCCAGGAACCGGAGACGTTGCTTTGACGTTGTCGCAACTGCTACCGCTTTCCGGAGTCGTTATTGTTTGCACCCCACAAGAAGTCGCTTTGTTGGATGCAGGCAAAGCGATCGCCATGTTTGAAAAGACCAAGGTTCCCGTGCTAGGCGTTGTCGAAAACATGAGCGGCTTTACCGATCCCGAATCGGGAAAGACATTCAATATTTTTGGCAAAGGGGGCGCTCGTGCAAAAGCAGAGGAGCTTGGCGTACCGTTTCTGGGCGAAGTGCCCATTCAAATGGATTTGCGAAGCGAATCCGACGAAGGCCGGTTGGCTGACGTGCTGCTCGATCCAACCATCGCTCGCCCGATTGAAAACATCTGTCGAGGTGTGGTGCGTTCGCTCGTAACTCAAATCGCGAATCGACCAACCGTATCAGCTCAACTACCCGTGCTCTAA
>CAIXME010000943.1 GCA_903920425.1 uncultured Pirellula sp.
ATAGTTCGTATTGCACTGGGGCTTGGGATTTGATAACCCCACACGGCATGTCCACTTCCGCCACCCCAGATCCCGCCGGTTCCGAATCTCCTGCTTCTTTGGCAGTGGAGTTGGCGTCACTGCGCGATCACTTTGGAACGGCACCGGTGGCGACAACTCCATTGCCCCCCAACGTACAGCGCGGCGCATATGACGAGACACTGGTAGATCGACGTAGCCCTCTGCCGTTGGATAATGCATTTGTCCAACAGACCAAGGATCAGATTCGATCGATCGTTGAGAGTATCGCGGCCCTCGCTAACTCACCCATCGAGCCAACCGAGTTTATCCAAGCTGCGTTGCCTCGTATTGTTCAAGCCATGGGGGCCACTGGAGCAGCGATTTGGCAAGAACTGCCAGACGCGGAGTGGCGACTGCTAGGTCATTTTCAGTTGCCTCCGACACTGGTTAATGCCACAGGCGACCAACAAGAACCGAGAATCGCTGGCGGCAAAGAGGATTTGCCCCCCACAGAATCCCCCTTCGAGCAGTTGGAATTTTTGGAAGTCCAATTGAATCAAGACAAAGCGATCAGCGATGCAAGTTTGACTCCTACCGAACCTTGGTCCAGGCCTTCACCATCGCACCTTTCCGTGCTCAATGCTGTTGCAAAAGAAAAACAGCCGATTCTGATCCCCCCCAGCAACGTCCTTCTGGTTCGAGATCGGCCCACCAATCCAACCAACGAACTCCTTATGTTCGCGCCTTTGCCGATCGCAAAGGACCATGGCTCTTACTGGTTGCAGGTTGTCCAAGCACCGAGTGGCGGGCCTTCGAGCCAGCGAGGATATCTCAGGTTTGTCGCTCAAATGGCGGATTTGATCAGCGATCATTTTCGCTCTTTTCGGCTGCGAGTTTTAGAGCGCGATCGCAACTATCTCTCGCTCGCCGAATCGACGATGCACGAACTCTCAGCAGGCATACCACCTGCGATTGGACTATCGCGATTGATGGGGATCTTGCGAAGTCACGGACATGCCGAGCACGCATTCTTGCTGCGTCGAGATTCGTATTTTGGAAGGTGGCGGGTCGTCGCTGCGGCAGGTCTTATCGAGATAGACCGTCGAGCAGAGGGGATTGAGCAGATCGAACTCGCCTCCAATTGGTTTCAATCGCAGTTTCCCAAAGGGGGTTCGCGACGAACCGAGGATTTTTCGGATTCCGTTGACCAGCGTGATCCGGATTTAACGCGACTCCTCCACACTTTCTCGGTATCGGAAGCAATGTGGGTCAAACCTTTGCAGACGATCGGTGGAAACGAAAAGCCAAAATCCAATATGGACGTCGCCGTACTCGTCCTATGGGCTGGCAATGCAACCTCGCCTTCTCGATGCCTAGAGCAAACCGCACTGATCTCACGTCTAGGACTTTCGGCACTTCAAGTTCCCTGGTGGCGATCCGCCCTAGTTGCCAGCAAAAACTACCGCTCGATCACCTCGACCTGGCTGAACCCGGCAGCGTGGCCTCGATTGGTAAAGGCTATGGTCCTAATAGCCATTTGCGCAGGGATCGGAGCTATTCCCGTGCCCATTAGCCTCGACGCCACCGCAATCTTGATACCTTCGGTCCAACAGCATGTTTACACGCCCGTCGATTCGATCGTCGAAGAAGTTTACGTGGACCACGGCCAGCAAGTAAAAGCAGGCCAACCTTTACTAAAACTGCAGTCACCCTCGATTAGTGCTGCCTACGATCAAGCCGTCGCTTTGCAACTACGTTCGGCACAACGTATCGCAGATCTAGAATCTCGATTGCTGCGTGAACCGTCACTTACTTCTGCGCAGCGTGATGAGCTTGAAGGTGAACTGCAAACGGTTTACAAAGTCCAAAACGAAGAGCATTTGAAAATGACTCGCTTTCGCAATCAGCTCGATTCCATGCTGATTGTAGCCGAACAAGACAGCGTAGTCGCAACCTGGAACCTTCACGAAACGTTGCGAGACCGACCACTGCGAACGGGCCAATGGCTCCTATCCCTGCACGAGTCAAATTCAAGTTGGGTGTTCGAAGCAGCACTGCCCGAGCAAGATGCTTTTGAATTCCGGCAGGCAATCAAGAGCAATGCGGAGCAACCCGTTGCAACCCTCACCAGCTCACCTCAAAAACCTATTCCGGTAAAGTACTTGCCAAACTCG
>CAIXME010000944.1 GCA_903920425.1 uncultured Pirellula sp.
CGGCGAATCTGTTTTCCCAAAGCCACACCTGGCCCTGTGCCAGGTGAGCTATGACTGAGCGGCTACTGAACCATCGCCGGGCACTGCCCTGCCTCCCCTGGCCGACGCCAGGGGAGGCAAGAAAGTGATTACGTGCGGCGTCTTTGTAGCCAGCCAGTCACGCATCCATCGGGGCAAGCCCGATGGTGTGCCAAGAGCAGCGTCTAAAAATCCTCTGAAAGCTCAAAGCGAAGGCCCAAACATCTCAAACCGCATGGGCTTTAAGGCCACACCTGGCCCTGAGCCAGGTGAGCTATGATTGAGCGGCTACAGTCCATCTCCCCGCTTTTCCCTCCTCCCCCAGGCCGCCCTGGCCGAAGGCCAGGGGATGCAAGAAAGTGTTGACGTGCTGCATCTTTGTAGCCAGCCAGTCAGGCATCCATCGGGGCAAGCCCAATGGTGTGCTAAGTGCTGAAGCTATAGAAGCTCGGAAAGCTTGAAGCGATACACAATCATCATAAACCATCAGCCTCCGAGGCCACATCTGGCCCTGAGCCAGGTGAGCTATGACTGAGCGGCTACAGTCCATCGCCCCGTTTTTCCCTCCTCCAGGGCTTCAGAGTTTGTGCTCACGAACGATCGAGCTACAGCTTAATCTGCATCCGCAAAGTGACTTGAGCGATACTGGCCTGGTGAAACTCCGAAGTACTTTCGGAACGAAAAGATAAAGGCACTGACCGATTCAAAGCCTAGTTCAAGCGAGACCTGCGTGATTGTCCTGTCGCTAGCGAGCAATTGAATGGCATGCACCATGATGACTTGATTCCTCCAACGCGATAATGGCATCCCTAGCTCTTGAGAAAACACTCGTTGCATGGTGCGTAGACTGGTACCACACTCTTCGCAAAGATCTGCAAGCGGTCGGTCCGTACCAGGGGTATCAATCAGTAGCAATGCAAGTCGTTTGGCACGCTGGTCGCTCGGCATGGGAACCCTCAAACCAAAAGGCTCTAGCTTTCGGACTTGGCACGTCAGAAAAGCAATCAGACTGCGATGCTCATCCGTGTCCGAATGGACGATCCCTTTTTGGCAAACGAATGAGATCAGCTCTCGCATTAAAGGTGGGATCTCATAAGCGGCGCATGGAAGATCGATCGCAGATTCCGGGCGTGATTCGAAGTATACGGTTTGCAGAAACACTCTCCCGTACATCTTGATCGAATGCGATTGGCCAGCTGGCACCCAAATCGCTCGGCTCGTTGGTACGATCCAGCATACGTTCTCCGACTCCACTGCAATGACGCCCTCACGGGCATACACCAACTGCGACCAAGAATGAGAGTGCGATTCGATCGCATGGCCGGGAGAAAAGCGGGCCGAAAATGAGCGTATTTGAGGATGGCGGGTATTCGACATAATTTGACATTGTATCGCAAGTGCGTCACTCCGGAAACGATTACAATTGGCAAACCGCGTCGTTCCTAAAACCGTCCTTTCGGAGGCTCACAGTGCACTCAAATAACGTATGCCATTTCGCGATTCATGCCGACGATGTCGCTCGGGCAAAGGTTTTTTATCAACAGGTGTTCGGATGGCAATTTGATGAATGGGGGCCTCCGGACTTTTACTTGATTAAGACGGGACACGTGGATGACCCAGGGATCCTTGGCGCGTTGCAAAAGAGGACGCAACCATTGGGTGCAGGGTTTAACGGCTACGAGTGCTCGATCTCCGTTGAGGACGTCAAAGCGATAGGAGAGAAGGTTGTGGAGCACGGGGGGAAAATCGTATTCAACCTCATGGAGATCCCGACGGTGGGACTACTCATTAAGTTTACAGACACCGAGGGAAACCTTGCGTGCGCCATTCAGTATTTCAAAAAGGGCTAACATGGCTGGATCCAAAGCGCAAACGGAATTGATCCTGCGAGATCTGATGCACGATCGGAAGGAGGATGTGGTCAAGATAGCGCTGGCTGCTAGAAAGGCCGTGCTTAAAGCGGCCGGCAAGTGCAGCGAAATCATCTATGAAACGTACTGTATTTCCAACGCGTTTACGTTTACCGGAAAACAAGGGCAAGGCTTCATTCATATTGCGACCTATGCGGGGCACGTGAACCTTGGCTTCGACAGAGGGACCGAGCTCGACGATCCGGATGAAAAGTTGAAAGGCACCGGAAAGCTGATTCGCCACATCCGGCTTGAGAGCATCGCCGATGTAAAAGACGAATCGGTGCTCGAGCTAATCGAACAAGCCGTTTCGCAAGGGCACAGACTGGCAGAGCAAAAGGGAGTACTCGACGAACCCATCGTCTTGGTGAAACGCCGCGAAAAATGAACTGAGGCTAGACGCTAAAATAGACATCTCGAACTTCAAACTTCAAACGTATTTCAGAGAGTTCAGGATCACTCAATATGGAAATGTCGCAGTGAGTGTTGTACCAAGTCAAGATGTTGTTGAGACGCCGTTGTCATCCAGTAATGATTTGGCAACGCAACCGCATCGATCGACTTTCCGATGGCATCCAAGCACTATCATAATCCTGTTGTGTCTTACAGCCTGTTTGTCCCTGATTGAGGTGCCTGGGCAAACGTGCAATGACTACTACTTTCGTGACTTTTCTCTTCAAGAGCATGGATGGCCGTTTGTCCATTTGAAGCGATTCGTTCAGCGTCCATCGACGAGCGATGAGGAGTTGCCACGGGTCCATGCCTATCTCACGGAGATTGCGGCCAAGGACCTCAGCAATCCAAGTGAGGCGAAGCCCGGGAGTGTCTTATGGAGTGATGTCAGTAATTGGCGAATGTTTTCAGACCACGGCGTTTGGTATCGCTGGTCTTGCATCGCTAACTTTTCGATTTGTGTTGCGATCTGTTTGGTAGTCGGCGGGCTAGTCGAATGGCGTCGTCGGCGTCGCAAAAGCTTCCTGCAGTTTTCGCTCTCGGAGTTACTGTTGGCCATGTCCGTAACGGGGCTGGTCGTTGCAGCGTATCGCTCTGCAGTGCAGCAAGTCCAGCGAGAAGCCGCCACGCGAAACGTGGCCATGGAGGGATTGCTAATGGACTTTCCCAGTCGCGACCTTTCGCCAGGCTGGCTTGTCCGGTTGACGGACAATAGCAGATACCTTCAAGCGAAACTGGACAGCGGTGTATCGGTGCCCATCGGCTGGAGGGTTGTCGAGATCAAGATTCGAGATCAAGGATTATCTTATCAAGGACAGCCATCGCCATTGGAATTGTCGAAATCGCTTGAAGAGCTACGCTCGGTGAACGAGATTTCACATTGGCCTGGAGGCCCCGTAACCTTGAAGATCCTCAACCACTATCCGCCAGAAAGAATCAAAAAGCTAAGTTTCTTTCCGACTCGCTGTACCGATTTTCGATGCGTGAGTCGGTTCACGAATGTCGAGTCGTTAACTTTTCGACGCATGGATTTGGATGCGGTCAAGTTCGATTTTCCACTACTTCCCAAATTGCAAAAGTTTGGCTTGGATGATTACCGCTTCTCCGATAGAACCATCGAGTGGCTGAAAACATTGCCTGAGCTGAAAGAGGTTTCTCCGTGGAGTGTTGGCGAGCTTGATAAAGAGTTGATAGCGAAACTGCAACGCAGCTTACCCAACGTTGTCATTCGAGACAGACTTGGCAACACGATCCGTTAGCAGTTCTTCTTCTCCGTAAGAAACAAGGAATCTGAACTCAAAGATCCCGATCCGTTAAAGACTTTGTTACCACGAAGGACACGAAGAACACGAAGATTTAAGAGTTAACCACAGAGACACCAAGACACAGAGACTGTAAGAATTGATTTCGAATCACGATTCTCCTCCGCGTCTCCGCGCCTCCGCGTGAGCCATGGATTCTGGTCTAGAAAGAAACACGGATCTTCTCCTTCGTGCTCTCCGTGTTC
>CAIXME010000945.1 GCA_903920425.1 uncultured Pirellula sp.
ATCGTCGTTGCAGCCAACAAGTGCGATTTGCCAGGCGCGGATATCAACCGCGTGATGACGCAGATGACCGAGTATGGATTGACGCCGAGTGCATGGGGTGGAGACGTCGAAGTTGTTCCGACCAGTGCGATCACGGGCGAAGGAATGGACGAGTTGCTCGAAACCGTTCTCACCGTCGCGGAATTGCATGAATACAAAGCCAATCCGAAGAAGGCCGCTGTCGGCGTTTGCTTGGAAAGCGAGCAAGCGTCGGACCGAGGCGTTATCGCCAAGGTTATGGTTCAAGGTGGAACATTGCGAGTTGGTGACATTGTTGTTTGCGGTTCGTCCTTTGGCCGCGTCAAGGCGCTGGGCGATACCTTGAAACGCAACAAGCAGATGACCGAATGCGGTCCGTCGATGCCTGTGAACATCACTGGTCTCGATAAGCCACCCGAGGCGGGCGAACGGTTTTACGTACTCGATGATATCGCGCAAGCACGTCAAATTGCTGCTAGCCGCGAGAACATCGTTCGCGCTCAATCGCTATCCGGAACATCACAAAAGGTCTCCTTCGAAACGTTCCAAGAGCTTCTCCAATCGGGCAAGCTTGGTGTTAAAGAGGACAAGGTTGTTCTCAATTTGATCATCCGAGCTGATGCACGTGGATCGCTTGAAGCGATCGAAAAGGAATTGACCAAGCTGGATCACCCAGAGGTCGAGATCAAGATCCTGCAAAAGGCGGTTGGCGGAATCACCGTCGCCGACGTTACTTTGGCGAGTGCATCGCATGCTGTCATCGTAGGATTCAATGTGATCCCAGACGAAGCGGCTCGCGCCCTCGCAGATGTTCGCAACGTCGAAGTCCGACGCTACGACATCATTTACAACCTCGCTTTGGACATCAAGGCATTGATCGAAGGACGGCTCAAGCCGGAAGAGAAGATTGTCGAGCTTGGGCGAGCACTGGTTAAACAGGTGTTCACCGTTTCTCGAGTTGGAACCATTGCTGGTTGCTATGTCGCTCAAGGAGCCATCGAACGCGGTTGCCGAATTCGGGTCAATCGAGAAGGTCGCCGCATCGGTGATTATGCACTGGATGCGCTCAAACGGCACAAAGACGATGCCAAAGAAGTTCCCCGCGGATTGGAGTGCGGTATCAAGCTGCACGGGTTCAACGATGTCAAGGTTGACGACGTACTCGAGGCGTATCGAATCGAAGAGGTCGCGAGAACATTGGAACTGTCGCGGTCGTAGGATCGCGTAGGTTTCGTGTTTGCCATGCAGACGTGACGCAATCAGTCGAATGACGCGAACGTCCATCGTTTACAACTTGCTCAGCGTGCACAAGCACTTGCACGCTGAGCTCATTTATACAGCCACAATCAATCGGGGTTACCCCCGCAGTCAATCGATAGTTTTATGAGTTCTCGTAGGTTATTAAAAGCAGGTGAAGCGATTCGCGAAGTCGTCTCGATGGCGATTTTGACAGAATTGCGGGACCCTCGCGTCAAGAACGTCACCGTGATTGGCGTAGAAGTTGCGCCGGATATGCGCGAAGCAAAAGTTTTAGTAAGTATCATGGGTAGCGAGAGCCAACAAGCAACCAGCTTGCGAGGACTAAAAAACTCGGCCGGTTTCCTGCAATCCAAGATCGCCGAACGGATCGATACTCGGTATACCCCGAAGTTGACGTTTGTCGCCGACGATGGCGTTAAAAAGTCATTGGCCGTTGCTCAAATCTTGGAACAACTGGCTCTTGAAAAGCAAAAGAACGATCAAGCGAGAGCCCTCGGTCAGGACAGCGATGCGACGCTTGATGAGCAAGATGACGAGACGGACGATTTAGATGAAGAATTGGAAGACGCAGCGGACGATGAGGGCATCGAAAGCGACAGCGAGTCAGAGCTTCATGCGGAAGGTTACGTCGACCAGTCTCTCGAAACAAAACCAGCCGACGACCCAATGCGATAGTCGGCAGTCGATCATTCCCTTTGCAACAGTCCTACCTGTTTAGCCAACCAAAAAATAAATGAGCAACAGAGCAGCTAAATACGAGCTTCTATACAAGTCTCTCAAGAAGAACTTTAAACCGATTCCCGAAGTTGGGGAAAGAACGGTTTTGGAGCATTTGATTTACGCTTGCTGTCTTGAGGACGCGCGGGCCGATCAAGCAGACGAAGCGTTTGCTAAACTGCAACAGGCTTATTTTGATTGGAACGAAGTTCGAGTGACCACGGTCATCGAATTAGGAGAAGCACTCAACAGTTTGCCGAACGCAACGCAAGCTGGACACCGAATCAAACGATGCTTGCAGTCCCTCTTCGAGACGCGTTACCAATACGATATCGAGGATATGAAAAAGGCCAATTTGGGCAAAGCGACCGATGAATTGACCGCCTGGAAAGGTGTTTCACCTTTCATTTTGAATTACGTTTCGCAGAATGCGTTGGGTGGTCATGCCATCCCAGCAGATACCATTACGCTCGATGTCTTGGTGCAAGCAGACGTGATAACAGCTTCGGAAGCCGAAAAGAAAAGCTTGCCCGGTGTCGAGCGAGCGATTTCCAAGAGCAAGGGGTTTGAGTTTGCGTCCCTGCTCCACCAGTTTGCAGTCGAGTTCCATCAGAATCCAAAGAGCATCAATGCTCTCGCGGTATTCAAAGATCTAGGCATTGTTCCAAAAGCTAAGCCAGCCGAGAAGCCTGCCGCTGCAAAAGAAGTGAAAGCCAAGCCCGCGTCGCCAGCACCTGTCGCTGAACCGGCACCAGCTCCGTCCAAAGGCAAAGCGGCTGCTGCAGAATCAGGTGCACCTGAAGCTGCGACGGCAAAGAAGAGCGACAAGGCCCCTGCTCCTCAAGCTAAAGGCAAAGAGGCTATACCAGCCAAAGCGCCGTTAAAAGCGGAAGCAGAAAAAGTAGCTGCCAAGAAGAAGGCGGAATCAGCTCCTGAGGATGCAAAGAAAGCATCCGCTAAGAAAGAGCCGCCTGCAAAACCAAGCGAGAAACCAGCAGTAAAGAAAACCACAGAAAAGGCGCCTGCGGCAAAACCTGCAGCCAAGAAGCCAGAAGCGAAGCCAGCGGACGCCAAAAAGACAACCAAGTCCTCGCCGCCTAAACCTGCCGCAGATGCCAAAGCTAAGCCTGCGACAAAGCCAGCAGGCGACAAACCAGCGACGAACGTCAAGATAACGAAGAAGAAGCCTCGTTAGTTTGAATTGCGTTACACAGTACTTTCCAGATTTTCAAAAACTCCTTGAGCGGAGCAAATAAACATGGCCGGACATTCGCAGTATTCGAATATCAAGCACCGCAAAGCACTTGTCGATAGCAAGCGAAGCAAGCTTTGGAGCAAGCTATCCAAGGCGATCATTGTTGCCGCGAAGCTTGGAGGTGGTGACCCATCGTCCAATGTTCGGTTGCGGACTGCAATCATCGATGCGAAAGCAGTCTCTCTTCCCAAGGACAATATCGAGCGAGCAATCAAGAAGGGGACCGGCGAACTGGAAGGTGGGGACGTCGAAGAAATCCTCTACGAAGGTTACGGACCAGGTGGTGTCGCTGTCCTTTGCGATATCATGACCGATAATCGTAACCGAACCGCTCCCGAAGTCAGAAAGTTGTTTGACACGCACGGTGGCAAACTGGGGTCAACCAACTGCGTCGCATATTTGTTCGAACGCAAAGGGATGATCATGATCAAGCAGTCTGCCGTAGACCTAGAAAAGCTGATGGAATTGGCGCTGGAAAATGGCGCAGACGATGTGACCGAAGTGGATGACCGATATGAGGTCACGTGCACTCCCGACGTTTACTCCACAGTCGTCGAAGCGATCGAATCGCAAGGAATCGAGGTCGACTTCAAAGAAGTTTCGCGAGTGCCCAGCACGACCGTCGAAGTGGACTCGGAAACGGCCATCTCGGTCATGAAACTGCTTGAGAAATTAGAGGATCACGACGACGTCCAATCGGTTGCCTCGAACGTGAATTTTACGGAAGAGCAATTAGCGTCCTTGGGGTAGTTTCCCAAGGTCATGAACCATCCCTAATTGACTAGCCCAAAATTCATCTTATGAATCTACAGACTCTTCGCATTGAGCGGCTCGATGCGAACGCGGCATCCTTTGCTTCTGATATTGCCGCATTGAGAAAGAAATTGAGCCCTGACGGGAGTGTGGTTTCCGAGCGGGGAAAGCAACTGACCCTTTCCGTCTTTGGCGAAGCGTTGTCTCCGCAAGCCGTCGTCGAGCGGATCTGTAACGACGTCAAGACGCAAGGCACGGCAGCCGTGATTCGCTACGCCCAAGCGTTGGACAA
>CAIXME010000946.1 GCA_903920425.1 uncultured Pirellula sp.
CCAAACAACAAGCCACCACGAGGTACTAGTACTGATCATGAGATACTGCCTTCTCATTGCACTAATTCTTTTGACATCCAATTGCTCATTTGGACAAGTCGCTGACAAAATCTTTCGAGGCGGCAGCGTCGTAACAGTCAACGATGCAAAGCCCCTTGCGGACGCTGTCGCTATCAAAGATGGAAAGATTTTGGCTGTTGGCTCCAATGACGAGATCGCGAAACACCAGGGCGCGAGCACGGAAGTAGTCGATTTGGCTGGGCGTGCGTTGCTTCCTGGATTCATCGATGGTCACGGTCATTGTTTTGCCACAGGTATTCAGGCGGCATCGGCTAACTTGCTCGCTCCCCCTGATTACAAGGTCACAGACATTCCAGGAATCCTCGCCGAACTCAAGACGTTCGCGAAGTCGGACACTGCGAAGAAGTATGGAATCATTCTTGGATTCGGATACGACGATGCCCAACTGAAAGAGCAACGACACCCGACTCGTCACGATTTGGACGAAGTCTCAAAGGATGTTCCGGTATATGTGATACATCAGTCTGGCCACCTCGGCGCGGCTAACTCGAAAGCGCTTGAGATTGCAGGTATCAATTCCGAAAGTAAGAACCCAGTTGGTGGCGTCATCCGCCGAGAAGAGGACGGCAAGACTCCAGATGGCGTTTTTGAAGAAACGATTCACTACCAGGTATTGATGAAGATCATGCCAGCAATGGGGCAATCAGAGTTTGATGGACTCGCGAAAGCGGGCATGAAACTCTACGCAGCTAATGGCTACACGATGGCTCAAGAGGGACGGTCGATCGCACCTGTTGACCAAAGCTGGATGAGACTTGCTGAGAAGAAAGAAATGCTGATCGATGTAGCCAGCTATCCAGACATCTCGGCCAACGAGAACCCGTTTGGTTTGGACGGCAAGTGGTATAGCAAAAAGATGATGGGTGGCTACCGAATCGCTGGAGTTAAGATTAGCCTCGACGGATCACCACAAGGAAAGACTGCGTACTTGAGCCAGCCCTATTTCATTCCTCCGCACGGCTCTCCTTCGAACTTTCGCGGCTACGCAGCAATGCTGGATCAAGACGTCGATCGAAAGGTTGCCCTTTGCTACGAGAAGGGGTGGCAGTTCATTGCACACTGCAACGGTGATGCCGCCAGCGATCTGATGATCGGAGCAGTGAAAGATGCGCAACAGAAGTTCGGGCCGGGCAAAGATCGCCGCGATGTTATGATCCACTGTCAAACAGTTCGCGAGGACCAGTTGGACATGATGAAGGAGTACGGAATCATTCCTTCGATGTTTGGGATGCATTGTTTCTACTGGGGCGACTGGCACCGCGACTCGGTACTAGGTGCAGCTAGAGCCGAGAGAATCAGTCCTGCTCGATCCGCCCTGCGGCGGGGAATGATATTTTCTCAACATCATGATTCTCCGGTCGCATTGCCGAGCGCGATTCGAATCCTATCGTCCGTCGTAACACGCCGCACTCGTAGCGGTGACATATTGGGAGCGGATCAGTGCATTCCTGTAGATGTCGCGATCAAGTCGCTCACGTTGTGGGCAGCATATCAACATTACGAAGAAGCCAATCGCGGCTCGATCGAAGTTGGCAAGTTAGCGGACTTCGTTGTGCTTGATAAGAACCCGCATTCCATTCCGATTGAGAAGCTTGCAGATCTCAAAGTGTTGCAGACTATCAAGGATGGAAAGACCATCTACACAGCGCCGTAAGGCCCTAGAACTTCCAGAGAAACTCGGAATAGAAGATGCAACCCGTCGCGTCGAGAAGTGGACTACGATAGTTCGTTTTTCGATAGTCGACTTGATTGCTAATTTGTACGTTCTTGGACCAGTTCCACACGACATTCGTGAAGAACGTTTGATTCTGAGTTAAAGCGAAAGTATCGTCGACTCTTCGGAGTGGAGAGTCGATGCCGTAGCCGGAATGGACATGTAAAGCTGGCGTGAGATAAGCAAATACTTCACCCCATCCTCCACTACTTCGTATCGCATTTCGCGTTGCGGAGTCGAACGTTTGTCCAACGCCTCCGTTGTATTCTCCCAGTCCTGCGCCGGTGAACACTTCGCCTTGGATGCCGATTGAGCTAGTGAGATTCACCGCTGCATCGACTCCGAAGCCCCAACAGTCAACTACATTTCGAATGGGTGATTGCGGATCTTGCGGGGCTAGGATGCTGCGTGTGGTTCGGATCTGACCTACGAAAGCGGACGAGCCTAATTCGAAAGCACGGGCTTTTCGATTTCCAATGAGCGTCTCTGTTTCGCCGAGTCCCATGCTGACACGTCCTTCCACATTCGGCCAGCCGTTGTCTTCCTGGATGCGCAGATCTCGACTCCCGAACACGGATTGGATTGGATCGCTCAAAGCAAACTGAATGGTGTATTCACTTGCATCGGTTGGCTTGATAAATCGCTCGACTCTGGCTTGGCTACGAAAGGAGCCTGTGTTTCCAGTTGTGAACATAGCTGCAAGTGAGATCACATTGGGCTTTCGCGGATTGAAGACGTCATTCTGCAAGCCAGCAGCAAATCGCCAATCCTCGTTCTTTAACTCGCCAAACGCGTTGTATGGCAAAAATCCGTAGCTGTCTCCGGTGAGCGTGTCGTTTGCTATGAACGAAACAAAGGTTGCCGACGGCGTGAAGCCGTTGGCTTCAGGTCCAATGAACGTAGCCCCAATATTGGATTGCCTGCCATGAATATCGAAGGTATTTGTGTTGAGACCAAATGGAGATTCTGGCAACAAGAACAACGGCATTCCAGGGGCAAATGGGCGATCGGTACTGAAGACAGAGAGCGCGGAAAGTGATCCGAAGATCTTCAGACGACTCTTGCCGTTAAGCATCGATACCGTGATTCCGTCATCACTCGGTGGAGTCGGAGCAACATTCCATATCGGTGTTTGGCTCGTGTCGTTTCCCGCCTCAATCGGAAGTGACGTTGGTTCGCGTTGCACTTCGATGCCAGGTGACGATTGTGTGTTTGCTTGAAAACCCACATCGTTGGTTTGTGCGAGAACAATTGACGCCGACCAGGCAATGCAAGCAAAGCCGGCAACTAAAACACGGTATTTGCGTGCATTCAAGGTACAAGCTCCCCCCAGTGAACTTCTTAGGCCCTGGTCATAGTCGTCATTAAGGGTGTGAAACCTTGAGGAAAATAACGACTATGACGAATCCAGGGAGTCTTGTCCGATCTACGGCGATTTCGTCCAGACGCAGCTCATGTACGCGTCAGTTGGGCTTTAGGAACTTGAACATCTCGGCCTTCTCGAACTTGCCGGATACTTCCCCCATTAGGTCAAAATTGTCGACAATGGTGAGTTTCGATATCGTCTCGCCTGCGTCGAAATTCAGCTTCTTCGTGTCCACCCAGAACACCTGCGGGCTCAGCACTCCGTCATAGTAGATCACGCCATTTGTCAGATCCGTGATGGTCCGCCAGATTGTTGGGGAGATGTTTGGACGTTCGGGGTCGGACTGCCCGAAAGGAGCTGATGTGTTGCGCATAACACTCATCAGTGCTGCAACAGCCTCGCGGTCACTTTTAGGTTTAGGCATATTCTTGATGTAATATGCTCCGCGTACGAAGCGGTCGCCTGCCTCGTGCGTGCCAGGCAAACGTTTTTCCCCGCCGAACCCGCGATACTGCTTCAAGTTCTCTAGTTGCTTGTCGAATGTAGGCTCGTTCGTCATCACGGTGTATTCTCTGCTGTGATACACTTTGATCTCGCCTTCGATACACTCCAGCACCGCTGAGTCACCAGTCGCGTCGTTCAGAGCGATATGGATTTCCCCAGCCGCGCCACTCGTCGGTTCGATAATCATTAGCAACTGATACGGCTGAGTCTTAAGCGCCTCCACCGCTTCTTTGACGGTCGCGAAGTTATCGAGATAGTATTGCGCCCACACGCTCACGGACATACCAGGAACCTTTTCGTCCCGCGGCCCA
>CAIXME010000947.1 GCA_903920425.1 uncultured Pirellula sp.
ACAGTGAGCCGGGCCAAACGGTACCGACTCCGGACCAACCATTGCGAGGCTCAGGAACATCGAACGGTACCCTACAGCAAGCGATGGCAACCTTGCAGCGCGAGGTTGAGCCCAAGACATGGCAAGCCTTTTGGCTGTGCGTTGTCGATCAACGGTCGACAGAAGAGGTAGCCAATGCGTTGGCAATGACGCCAGCCAACGTACGGCAATGCCGCAGTCGAGTACTTCGACGTCTACGGCAGGCGATGGAAAGGCTTCGATAAGAGCCGATCTCACCATTTTGCAAGCAGTGGTTGTCACCGGTCATCAACGCCAGCAGAAGAGGTACCAGCGCTTCGGGATTAATAGGATGTCGAAGCCATTCCAACGCCATGCTCAGACCTCCTCATCCCCCAGCCCCTTCTCCTCCAAAGGAGGAGAAGGGGAGAAAGAACAACTAATCACGTTTCCTTTTCCCTTGGTCGGCCGAGGCCAATAACGCTTGCACAACGGGGGAGACGAGCTGTGCTCCTATCAACCGTCTAACTCCCCTTCTCCTCCTCGGGAGGAGAAGGGGCCGGGGGATGAGGAGGTGGTTTACGTACGAGCCGTTGTTTCAAAACGGTATCGATATCGTGGATCACGCGTTGTGTATCGTGTTCGATTTCTTGGCTGATGAATCGAATGACTTCGATCCCTTGCGCATTAAGCCATGCCGTTCTTTTTCGATCCTTAGCCATTCCTTCAGGAGTGAAGTGGGGTAGGCCATCGCATTCGATACAAAGCTTTGCTTCGGGACAATAGAAGTCGAGGATGTAAGGTTCTTTCACGTATTCACGTCGAAACTTTGCGCCGCGCCGTTGCCTATTGCGGAGCAATTGCCACATTAGTAATCCAGTAGGTGTTACAGCACGTTTAAGGTGCTTTGCAAAATCATGCGGGTCTTGCCATTCCAACGCCATGCTCAGACCTCCTCAGTCCTCATCGTCTTCACTGACTGTCGCCATTTCGAGCCATTGTTCAAACGAATCGGCTAATCGCTCGACGTCAGCACCGTCGTGGTACCAGAGCCAGACCGAATACTCATCGGCAGGATCAAGAAACACAATATCGCCATTGTTGTCTCCAATCGCCAACCCAGCCGCTAATCGGTCTAATGAAAATGGCTCACCGTCTTGGTCCTCGGTTTCGTCGCCGATGTGCTCACGAATGGAATTCACATACGCTGACAATTGTTGGATAGCGGGGACCTTTTCCCGGTTGATGCGGATCACCTCAGTAAGTTCTTCGGGAGTGAAGAACCGCCATCCATCGATCTCGTTGAAAACGTAATAGGCTTCTCCGTCATGCTGTTCAAGGAACGCTTGATAGGATGCAGGTAGTTTGGGTAGTGTTGCCATAAAAGCCTTTCATTTCGTTAAACGCGTATTCCGGCCAGGATCCAGAGATCCTCGCTCTCAAGCCAATCATCCATCATATTACGTAGCGATGGGCTGAACAGGATGAAGGAGTTTTTCCAAGAGCGCCCATCTTCATGGTTGTTGGCTTCGAAAAGCCAATATCTTCCATCGCTACTCCGACAGTCGACGAATAAGTAGAAAATCGAAAATGGCCTGATAGCTACTTTACCGTTTGAAAGCAGCGCAATGGTTCACCAAAATCGGAATACATCTCGTAAGCAATGAGTCCGAGTTTGGAGAGCATATCTCGAATACGAGCGTGAGATCTTCTTTGGTCGCGTAGAATCGAACTTGTGGCATAATTGTCAACTAACGCAATGCCCCTGCCTCCAGGAGAGCCTTCACAATAGAGCTGTGCTTTCGATTCCTGGCATGCTGCAAAGCCGTCCTCCCCTTGAAGGCTTTCGAATTCACGTCCCAGCCATGTTCAATCAAGCCTTTCACATAGGGTAATCTTCCATCCCACGCAGCCAGCCCGAGCGCCTCGGGCTGCAGGCTGGGTTCCGTATCCGCTTTTAGCAGTAGGCTGAACATCGCTTTGGAATTGTGACTGATGGCATTGCTAATTGGTCCATGTCCATGTTTGTCGCTGATATTGATGTCTGCTCCAGCTCGGATCAGCAATCGAGCCACATCCGTTCGGTCGTGAAATGCCGCCATGTGGATCGCCGCCTGGCGGAAGCTCTTGTTTTGAGCGTTCGGATCGGCACCATACCTGAGTAAAAAGCGAGTGATACGAAGATCGATTTTGGTGGTCGCTGCGTGAATCAGGCACTCTGCTTTTATTTCCGCGCCAGACTTCAGCAGAAGATTCACGATCGTAGGATGATTGAACGTAATTGCATTGACTAGTGCAGTTATGTGAAACTCCGCTTCCGCATTCACATCCGCTCCACGCCCAATCAGTAACTTGGCCATTGATACATTGCCCAACTCCGCCGCAATGATCAGTGGTGTTTCTCTCTGCGGTCGGCCCTTGCGCTGGAGCAGCCGTCCATCGACGTTGAACCCGTCATCCAAGCACGATTTAACGGTGCGCGCATCACCACTCAGCAATGCCTTATGGATTACCTCTTTGAGTTTTATGGGGGCAACGTTACTCATCGATATCCACACGCCAGTCATTCGGCTCCAAACTTTTTGTACAGCTTAGGATATCGCTTTCGCATTTCGTCATCATTGTCGAAGTCCCATTGCTTACCCTTGGGCATCACATCGGGATCGTCGGAAGCGAGCCCAAAGCTCGTTTCGAACGCTTCTTCGTAGGCTTCATAGAATTGATCATTATCGTCAATACCGGTTGCTTCAGTATACGCATCTATCGCAGGATAGCACTCCCACTCTGCATCCTCAGGTTCAACACGCACCTTCGATAGCGTGTCTGGATCTTTTAATGCAGCCGTGTAAATCGCTTCGCCTTTCAGAATCAACCAATAGCGAAAATAGACAAAGCCATCATCTGAACAACCACCATTCATCAAATAGGCAGCTCCCCAGAGCTTCCAAGTATAAGCTGCATCGTGCACCGAGATCCACCACTTTTCAAATTGGAGAATTTCGGTTGGACTTAGCTTCGCTAGTCGTTTGACCAATCGCTCTTCGTGTTCCTCGGGATCCGATCGTTTGCTCATCTCGATATGTTTCCAAAAATCTGCTTTCTTCATGGGATATGCTCTGAGAGTGAGGGTGAAGATTAGGGTGTAATGACTCGAAATGGATTGAAATGGATTCCTCCGTTCGGGCTTTATCATATCAAGCATTTGCTTCGACAACGATCGATGGGCTAGATGTGCATGTTGGTCAGAAGAACACGAGCTCCTACCGCGCATGTTCATCTCTGGCTTTGTTTTTCACGCGAAAAAGTGCGCCCGATCGCACATCTGGGAATCTGCCCAATTGCGTTTCCTCCGGACGGACCTTTCTTTCCGATCCAGAAGCAGCTGGATTTCGTTGAGCGAATGGCGCCAGCTTGGGGAACCGTCGAACAAGGATTGCAGTTTGGCATGAGCCATGGCGCAGATAGTCGGAATTTCCGAGAAGGGGAGCGTAT
>CAIXME010000948.1 GCA_903920425.1 uncultured Pirellula sp.
ACTAAGCACCTCGTCGTGCCTGGGTTCTGTGACCCTCGTTTACGCCCTCACGCTTAGGGTTGGGATCATCTCGATCAGTTTCGATGGTTCACGCGGAGACGCGGAGACGCAGAGAAGAGGTTCCATCAAAAAAGCAAACCACTGCAACCTCTGTGTCTTTGCGTCTCTGTGGTTAAAACTCTTGATCATTGCAAATAAGCACTCACTGGATTCCCTCGCTTACGCGTCGGGTTGGGATAATTTCGATCAGATTCGATGGTTCACGCGGAGACGCGGAGACGCGGAGAAGAGGTGTGATCCAGAAATGAATTCTTGAATACTCTGAGCCTTGGTGTCTCTGCGTGATCATTCTCGATCATTGCATGTCTTTGCATGGGAATCCCTCCCCAAGATGGCTCGTGGGGCATCGGGAGTGTCGGTTGTAACGATTGAAGCGGTTGTGAGGCTGCTTGGGATCGATTGCTTTGAATTCAATAACCAGCCCTGTCCCCAAGGTTCTTCCTACCTGCGTTTACCGGCTTGGAGGGTTTCGTTTCGCGGTTCGGACTTTCTACGAGCCAGTCGATATCCTTCGCGATTCGATTTTTCGTCGTGTCGCGTAAGCCCTGTTACACTGCAAAAAGATGACAAAGTATTCCTGTGAAAAAACGCATTAGAAACGGGTTAACGGCTGCATGTGTGGGATTGCTCGGTGTTGCTGTAGTAGGTTATTGCTGGGGGGACGCTATTCCGCTCGACGTGTCCGCGCTATTCGCATCCTCATCTCAAGAAACACGGTCTGAACCTCTCGTTACCGTTTCTGTGGACAGAGCAAAGCGGATTACGAGTTGGAGTAGCAAATCGTACTTCTCAGGAATCGTCAAAGCCAAACGAAGAAGCGAGTTGAGCTTCGAACGTCTTGGTAGAGTCGACCGGATCTATGTGGACAAAGGTGATAGAGTCCAAGAGGGACAAATCATCGCCAGCCTCAATACCGAGGCAATCGAGATACAGATTAGGAAACTAGAGGCTGATCGCCAGGCTGCAATCGCAATACTCGATGAAATGCGAGCAGGGCCTCGCGAAGAGATACTAGAAGCGGCAAGGGCCACGGTCCGAGAGTCGGACGCACAAGCGGAACATGCCAAGCGAAGTCTTGAGCGACGACAAAGCTTGATCAATACGGACTCCATCTCGCGCGAAGACTTGGATCAAGCTCAAACGTCCTTGAAAAGGCTGGAGGCAGCGAGAACGAATGCACAAAAGACCCTTGAGGATTTGGAGTTGGGGACGAGAAAAGAGAAAATCGCCACGCAAGAAGCCATGATTGATTCGCTGCAGGAGTCCATCGCAGCCGCTCGGGTCGACATTCAACATAGTTCCATCCGCAGTCCCTTTACTGGCATCATTGTTGATCGCATCATTCATGAGGGAGTCGTCGCATCGCCTGGAAGCCCCGTTTTTGTAATCAATGAAGATGTGGAACTCGAAGCTCTTTTTGGGATCCCACCATCGATACTAGACACGATCGAGCCAGACAAGCCGCTGACCCTAACCGTTCGCGACAGTGTCATCCAGGCGAAGCTCAAGTCGATAGTTCCGCAAGTGGACGATGAGACGCGAACCATTACCATCGTCGCGACCATCGCTCCAGCCGATTGCAAATTGGTCTACCCGGGTGACATCGCCAAGCTGGAACTGCTGCGTTCACAAACAAGCGATGGATTTTGGCTGAAGATGGAGGTCGTTATGCAAGGACGACGCGGCCTTTGGGAGTGTTATGTAATTGAACCAACAGAAACACAAGATGTCGGAAAAGTCGTGCGGCGAGCCATCGAAATACTCCACACGGAAGGGGATCGCGTCTTGGTCCGTGGAGCTCTCCATCCGGATGATCTCATCGTTAGTAATGCCGCTAGTCGGCTTGTAGTTGGGCAACTCGTGAAGATGGTTGAGCGAGAACAAGAATGATCTCACAAATCTTGAGAGACTCTCGCTTGCTCATCCTCACGCTATCGACCGTCATGTTAGCGGGCGTGTTCTCCTTTCACGCTTTGCCTCGTATGGAGGACCCCGTGCTCACGGAGCGAGCAGGTATGGTGAATACTCGAGTCCCTGGGGCGAGTGCACGCAGAGTGGAATCGTTGGTCACAGAAAGGATCGTCCAGAAGCTGCGAGAATTCGATGAGGTCAAAGAAGTGCGCTCGACGTCGCGAGCTAACCTGTCGACCGTCGTCGTCTCACTGGCAGACGAAATCAATGACGTCGATGAAGTGTGGGCGCGAATCCGAGACAAGATCGCAGACACACGCCCCATGCTGCCACCGGATTCAATGGCCCCTGAATTCGAAGTTATCCGAGTTAGAGCTTTTGCGTCGATTGTCGGATTGGTTTGGAGAGGTCCTGATAAACCTGTCTATTCCCTGCTAAGCCGTACAGCCAAGGAATTGGAAGACGAATTGCGGAACATCCAAGGAACCGAGAAGGTCGAACTCTTCGGAAATCCCAATGAGGAAATCGTCTTGGAAGTGCGCCAGTCCGAATTGGCCAAAATGGGACTTTCCGTGGACGAACTTGCTAAACAAATCGGCGCTAGCGACTCAAAAATGCCGGCCGGATTGGTGCGGGGCGTCAGCCAAGATATGTTGCTGGAAATCGGCGGCGAGTTCGACTCACTCGCCCGCATCAATCGGATTCCAATTCAGAGCCAACAAAGTGGCCGAACAAGTTACGTATCGGATATCGCTTCGCTCCGTAAAGGAATCGAAGAGCCACCACGCAGCGAAGCGTTGGTCGATGGCGAGCCAGCTATCATGGTTTCCGTTTCCGTGCTGGCCAATGCTCGTATCGATTATTGGAACGAAGAACTGCAGCAGGTACTTTCGAAATTCGCGAGTCATCTTCCCCCTGATCTCGAGCTGAAAGAAATCTTTAACCAGAATCGATATGTCGCTGCACGCATCAATTACCTCGTCCGTGACTTGATCTATAGCGCACTCGCTGTTTTTGTAGTCGTCTTTTTTATGATGGGGTGGCGCAGTTCCTGTGTCGTTGGATTGGCATTGCCACTCTCCTCATGCATCGTGTTTGCATGCTTCCGCGTGCTAGGCATCCCATTGCATCAAATGTCGCTCAGCGGGTTGGTTATTGCCTTGGGGATGCTGGAGGGAACAGCGATCATCATCGTCGATGAAATACAGCGCCGTATACGCGATGGCGAAGAACGCTACGAAGCGGTGAGGAACGGCATAAGCCATATGGCTTTACCTCTTTTTGGCAGCGCCTCGACCACGGTTCTTTCCTTTCTCCCCATCGCCATCATGCCTGGCCCATCGGGGGAATTTGTTGGGACGATCGGAACATCGGTGATCCTGGCTCTAACGTCGTCGCTCGTGCTGTCGTTCACCCTTATCCCTGCTTTGACCGCCTTTACCAGTCCTGCATCTGTTCAAACCGATACCTTTTGGACGCGAGGGTACGCTTCCAAGTGGATGGCAAGCTTGTATCGCAAGTCGCTGGTAACCTCGTTCAAGCACCCCATAATCACCGTGCTGATGGGGATAGCGATTTCTTTGCCTGGGTTCGTTGCGTTGATCTTCTTGCCAGTCCAGTTTTTCCCATCGGCCGATCGTGATCAGCTCCATGTGGAGATCGAGTTATCGCCACAGGCTTCGCTTGCCGAAACCCGTATCGTTGCAGGGCAAGTCCGTGACATATTGCTTCGAGACCCACGCGTCGTGAGTGTTGATTGGCTCGTCGGAAGAAATGCCCCTTCGTTCTACTACAACATGATTGGGACACGCCAGGACTCACCACGATTCGCTGAAGCGATCATCCAAACTCGCTCCGTTAAAGACATGGTCGGATTGGTAAGGCAATTTCAAACGGACTTTGATCGCGAAGTTCCGGCGGCTCAAGTGCGTTTGCTGATGCTCGAACAAGGACCTCCGTACAATGCCCCCATCGAGTTGCGCATCTTTGGATACAACGAAAGCGACATCCGAGCCTACGGCGAGCAGATACGCGGGCTTCTCGTTCGTCACCCTGACGTAATACAAACGCAAGCGGACCTCACCGATTTTCTTCCCAAGTTGGTGTACGACGTCAACGAAGCAGAATCGCGATTGGTTCGAATGCCCCTAGCTTCCATCGCCAGGCAGTTGCAATCGACACTGGAAGGGAGCATCGGTGGTTCCATTCTCGAGGGGAACGAGGAGATACCTATCCGAGTTCGTTTAGCGTTGGACCAAAGAAGAGATCTGCCCAGTATTGAGACCGTGGACTTGCTCAACGACAGCGGCCTCAGCGGTCGATCCACGGTTTCGCTTTCGTCATTGGGGTCTCCAAAATTGAAGGCGGAAACAGCCATCATCACGCGATTCGACGGGAAACGCATCAATGAAGTACGGGCTTATTTGCAAGCGGGAGTATTGCCATCGACAGTGTTGGAGGCGATTCAAAAAGATCTTCGCAAACCGGAATATCAACCACCCGACGGTTGTTCGATCGAATTCGGTGGTGAAAACTCGAAACGAACAGAGGCGCTAGACCAATTGCTTGGAAACGTCATGATCCTAGCGGCTGGCATCGTATTCGTGCTCGTGTTTAGTCTTCGATCGTTTCGCGCGATGTTCATCATTCTCGGAATTGGTGTGTTGTCGATGGGACTAGCCATTTCAAGTCTCTGGGCTACTGACTTTGCCTTTGGTTTCACGGCTATCGTGGGCTGCATGGGAATGATTGGAATCGCGATCAACGATTCGATCGTCGTGCTAGCGGAGTTGCGGGCAGACCCAAGTTGCATGGCTGGCGAGCGAGACTCGGTCGTCCGGATGGTGATGCGTTCTACTCGTCACGTGCTCTGCACGACATTTACCGTCGGCTGTTCCTTCATCCCCATGCTGTTGGAGGGAGGCACATTCTGGCCGCCCATGGCCATGGTGATCATTGGCGGGGTATTCGGAGCGACTCTATTAGCGCTCTACTGGATACCAGCGATCCATATCCTGATGATGCGGCCTTTCAGCGTTGCAACAAGTAAAGCAACATAGTGCTCTGTCGGTTGGTTTAATTACAACCCGACGCGTAAGCGACGGAATCTAGTTAGTACTTACTTGCAATGCTCAGAAGTTTTAACCACAGAGACACAAAGACACAGAGGTTCCAGTGATTTGTTTTTTTGATCACACCTCTTCTCCGCGCCTCCGCGTCTCCGCGTGAACCATCGAATCCGATCGAGATGATCCCAACCCGACACGTAAGCGAGGGAATCCAGTGAGTGCTTATTTGCACTGATCAAGAGTTTTAACCACAGAGACACAAAGACACAGAGGTTCCAGTGATTTGTCTTTTTTTGAGATCGAACCTCTTCTCCGCGTCTCCGCGTCTCCTCGTGAACCATCGAATCCGATCAAGATGATGCCAACCCGACGCTCGCGACGATTTGCAATACAAAAGCTTACTTGAAATGAGACGTCAATTCGCGGAATCGGGTGAGCGCTCGTTGATAGCGCTTCTTAGCTGCTTCGAAAGTGATTTCAAGAAATTGTGCCGCTTCCTCAATCGACATCTGGTCCACATGGCGCATCTCTAT
>CAIXME010000949.1 GCA_903920425.1 uncultured Pirellula sp.
CGTTCCGTGGGCATTGATGTAGCTGATGTCGGATGGAGACAATTTGGCATCTCGCAATGCGTTGATCATCGCGCGACCTGCACCGCGACCTTGTTCGTCTGGTGCCGTGATGTGTCCGGCGTCACACGAACCGCCGTAACCAAGGATCTCACCATAGATTCGTGCGCCACGCTTTCGTGCATGTTCGTATTCTTCGAACACCAAAACGCCGCAACCTTCGCTGAGAACAAATCCGTCTCTATCGGCATCGAATGGACGGCTGGCCTTTTCGGGAGCGTCGTTTCTAGTCGAGAGCGCTTTCATGTTGGCGAAACCGGCAACACCCATCGACGTAATCGCGGCTTCGGTTCCGCCGGTCAGCATCACATCCGCTTCGTCGTATTGAATTGCTTTCAGCGCGTCGCCGATCGCGTTGTTGCTGCTAGCGCAAGCTGTAGCGACGGCAAAGTTGGGGCCCTTGAGGCCGTATTGGATTGCAAGATTCCCGCCAGCTGCATTGAGCATCATTTTGGGAATGGTGAAAGGGCTAACCCGATCGGGGCCCTTGCTGAACAGCTTGAACATCTGTTCTTCGATCTCATTGAGACCGCCGATGCCCGACCCTAGGATCGCTCCGCATCGAAATGGATCTTCGGTATCGAACTGAAGTCCAGAGTCGATCACCGCGTGATAGCCCGCGAACATAGCAAACAACGTAAAGCGATCAAGACGCTTTACGTCTTTCGGTTCAACGGTCGTTCCGGGATCGAAATTGGTAACATCTCCCCCGAAACGAACTTTGTGTTGCGTCGTATCAATTACTGATAGAGGATGGATTCCGCTTTTGCCATCCAGGATATTCTGCCAAAGCAGATCAACCCGAGAAGCCAGGGGCGTAACACATCCTAGCCCCGTCACTACGACACGACGTTTCATGCTTTAACCGAACAAGACCCTAGAAAGAGAACGACTAAGCCTGCAGCTATACGAAGTATCCGACCGCGATTAGGCTTGTTGCTTTTCGATATAGTCAACAGCTTCACCCACGCGCTGAATCTTTTCAGCAGCTTCTTCCGGAATGCTAATATCGAACTCTTCTTCTAGTTCCATGACTAGTTCGACTGTATCCAACGAGTCGGCGCCCAGATCATTCACAAAGTGAGTGTCTCTACCGATTTTGTCCTTCTCGACGCCTAGTTGTTCAGCGACGATGTCGATGACTCGTTCCTCAATAGAAGCCATAACAGGGTGCTCCCCTCAGCAAATTCAAATCAAAAATGGTGGAAAAGTAGTACATCGCCAAAACGACTTTGGCGGGGTGCCAAAGATAGAGGATTCTAGCAAAATAGGTCAAGCCATGAAGGCCATTCCCACGAACATAGATGCCTAAATAGTTGGCTGAAAATCAAGTTTTACGGTTTTATCGCAATTTCCCGCTTTAAAAAAGACCAGGCGAGGCATTTCGTTTGGGCGACAACGGCTCTTAGCAACGACCTTCTCCGCAATCTCAAGTTGCAGGTTGCGGCAATTACTGTTGTGATGCGGGCCGGCTGGTTCAATCGCATTTCTGCAGTTACTGACTCTCGGTCCTCGGCAGAAAGGTATCACTGCTGCTCTCGCGCGGGTCATTCAAACAGCTTTGTCGTAAAAAGCAACAAAGCAGGCCGAAAGGGGCCTGCTTTGTTTGAGCTTCGTAGCGTTCGTGCTGTTCAGCTGGTCGCCCAACGTCGTTACCGTTGAACTGGTCCACCAGGCAATTGGTACGAGCCGTTTCCTGGGTTAGCACCCGCAGCTGGTGGCAACGAGAACCCGTTAGGAGCCGATGTAACGGGTGGCAATTGCTGGTTCGCTGGGACAATGGCTGGCAGGCCTCCTTGCGGAGCAGGAACGGTACCCCCTTGAGGTAGTGCCGGCGATCCGAAATTGTTGGAAGGTGCCGATGCCGCTGGGAAACCATTCTGTTGGCCAAGCGATGGTTGTTGAGGCATAGCGTTGGTTGCGTTGCCGACTGGAGCGGTATTGCCAGCTGGGGCGTTTGGTAGGGAAGCCATGCGTTGCTCAGGTGCCGAGGGTGCTTCAGGCTCTAGGTGTTCGAAGTTCACGACTTGGACTTCTTCCCCGGTTTGGGGATCGACAGCCATGCCGCAAATTCTCCATCCAGCTTCTTCCTTCCGAAGTTCCCATACAACCTCAAGCTCTGTCGCTGGCTGGCCGTTTTGCTCAGGCTCTGACCACGTGCTCGAAATCAGCATGGCATCATTTTGCAACGCGGATTCACCAATCTTGAATTCGGCAAGCGGCGAACCGAGCGGATCGATCTTGAGATCCTTACGACGGATTTCTTCTCTAGCTGCCGTTGAAAGCAATGCGGAGATTTGATCTCCATTGCCCTGTCTCATGCTGTCGAAAAACAGCCGAACCACTTCGTTGGGGTCCGATGGCAATTGAACTTTAGACGCAACAAGCTGGCCTGGTGAAGCTGTACCAGCACCGGAGCCTGTGCTCGCGATCGTTGTCGATCCTGGTGTGTTCGTATTTGTGTTTGCGGTTTCCTTGTTCCCGCCGCATCCCGAGACAAGCATCGCGCCTGCGCACATTGGTATCCAAAGAATTCGTTTCATCGCAATATAATCCATTATAGGGGTAAGCTGGGTCGAAATCGGCTCTCCTTTGCCTTACCCATTCGATAGTGGTTTGCGAGAAACCAAGTCAAGAGCAACCTTACGAGGTGACCACCGGCTTGGGCGATTCCGCTTGGAGTAACGCCTCAATTTGCAGATTCAGTGCATCCACTTCAGCGAGCAACTGATCGTATCTTCCCACGAGCGATGTCAATGTTTCAATCTCTTCGGGTGCTAGTGCCAGCTGCGATTCTTCGGCCGCCGCAATCCCTGGCTCGGAAATTGCCTCGCTGGTCGCTACGACCTCGGGTACGGAAGTCTGGGAATGGCCAAGATCCTTCGATGCGTCGTATATTGATAGCATTGCGATGCCCCTCTGAAGACAAATGAAACCCTACATTTTTTCGACGAAAGGGGCTACCAAATGAACACGAACACGGATCGTCCGCATTGTCCCGGTTGTACGACTGGTGAGGGTTAGAAAAGCCCAAAGCTTTGCGTCGACATTAACGGCTACTCTCGCGTTTTGTGCGGATTGGAGACGGCTTATGATCTTCGTTGATTAGGTGCCCCGACTATTCTGAAGATCCAATCTGAGCAATCGTTCACTCTCTGTTATTCTCGGGGTTCTTCTATGAAAAGCTTTGTTTACCAAGGTCTCGTGGCATTAGGCATCGTTCTGCTCTGCTTCGGCTCGGTCTCCTTTGCTAAACCCAAATGGAATAGTCACCGCGTCAGCAGAGAGCCAGGATGGACCGGACCAAGTCGTTTGTCGGGGGCAGCAAAGACAGCTAACAAACAGATACCGATTCTCGAGAGAAGCTATCGCCCACTCCATGTTTACGGCAACATGACCAGGCGACACCACTATCGCGGTACGGTCATCCCAAGCCATCGCGATCGCGTCGAAATGCTACAAGCGTTGGTTACGAAAGAACCCGTCCCTCAGAAATACGTGAAAAATCGTTATCGCTAGTTTAAGCCCAAGTCCGTCTTGACTAGGAATCAATTCGGCATAAGATTGGGCTCCCTCAAAGCATCAGATTGTTGGTATTCAGAAGCGGCCATGGCGAAACTGGCAGACGCGCTAGGTTGAGGGCCTAGAGCCCGCAAGGGTGTGGAGGTTCGAGTCCTCTTGGCCGCATTTTCTTTCTCAGCCACGATTCTGTGGCAAAGCCTTCCCCCATTGGCTAACACAACCATTGGCTAACACAACCATTGGCTAACACAACCATTGGCTAACCCGATCTTTGGCTAGTCCAATTCTCTGGTTGACCCGGTCGTCTTGACCCTGTC
>CAIXME010000950.1 GCA_903920425.1 uncultured Pirellula sp.
ATAGAGATAGCGATCCCATCATTGGTATGAGACGCATGGCCACGAAGGTGCCATCAAGATTGAGGCAATGATAGCTAAGCAGGAGCGTTGGCTGCTTTCATGAATCACAACCCGACGCGTGAGGGATTGATGCTTTCATCACAAACCGATGCGTAACAAGAATCTTCACCACAGAGACACCGAGACACAGAGATTTCAGGAGTTCATTTTTGGATCACAGCTCTTCTCCGCGTCTCCGCGCCTCCGCGTGAACCATGGATTCTGATCGGCACTATCACAACCCGACGCGTAACAAGAATTTTCACACCGAGACACAGAGGCATAGAGCTCTCAATAGATCTTCTTGGTCTCTACGCTACTCCGTGGCATCGTGGCTCTGTGTGAACCATCGACCCTGAACCTGAATACGGAGAGCGTCCGCGGTAACCGAATTGCTTGGTGGACGTCGAGAATGCGACGTTTCGAGCCTATCGTGAAATCAAGATAGGAAGTTGCCGAGCGATATCTTTAAAGACGCCTTGGAGGCCGGCCCCGGTGGATGCGTGGTAATGCTTTCCAAGTGCCTTTGACGCGACCGAGGCCATCGTCGATTTATCCGCTTCATTGGAGAACGTGATTGTGAAAATCATAATCTTGTTATCAAAGCATGTTTCAGCAGCTGAGATGGGATTGCTGCCCTCGGTGTCGATGCCATCGGTGAGAACGATCATGACTTTCGCCGCAAATTGCCGAGCGTTTGGACCAAGAATCTCCTGCCGGCCAGCCAAGATCCCACCACCGATATTGGTGCCACCAATCGCAAAGTTGTTCGTGTACTTGTTCAAACTATTTCTGAGCGAGGTGTAGTTGTTGGTCAGACCGTGGTCGGTCGCGGTTCCATTGTTGTATGTAGTCATGGAGACCAGCTCGTTCGACGGTGTCGCATTGAGTTCCGCCAAGAAAACGTCCACAGCAGCCACTGCATCCAGCCATCTGCTTGGCGAAGGGACGGGATCGCCAAACTTCCAATTGGCGGGCGCATTATTGGGGAATAATGTCGGGTCGGCGATAGGAGGATTGGTCTTTTCCGAGTCGGAATAGGCCATAGAGCCAGACCGATCGATAACTAACGAGATGTCGACTTCAATTTGACTCGATCGCGATGTTTGTAGGCTCTCGACGGTCGAATTGGAGAAAAGATTTGGGATAGGTAGATCGATCGCTCCATTGGGGGACGATGCTGTTTTGTTTGCCGTCACCTCGACGCTATTAAACTTAGATGAGTTCGGTGAGAACTGGTATCGACTGTTCAGGGAAGGGCGACTCGACTGTCCAAAACTGAAATCGGAGTCGGAAAAGACTAACGACTTTCCGCCAACCGGATTTCGAGTGCCGGCCTCTTTTCCTTTGACCAGTGCACTGGATTTGTCATTGGTGATGGCCATTTCTCGGCATGCAGCGCGAGATGCAGCATCGGCCGCCACGTACATTTCTGTGCGGTTCAGTTCCAGATATGCCACATTGATGGCGAACGCAGCCAACAAGATAAGTACGGGTAGCAACAAGGCGAACAACGGGATGATTGCGCCGCGACGATTTTGCCCGATAGTCTTTTTCTGTGCCTTCATCGAAATTGCTTCTCTACAATGGAATAAATGCGAATCGATACTTCTCTGCGATCGTTGCGACATCCTAAAACTCCTTCATCATCTCAACAGAACCGGTGAGGGTCTTGGAGTTGTAGAAGAATGGACTGAAGGAAGAGTTGCTATTGCAGGGTGCTCTCACTTCGACGCGAATGAACGTGCCGTAGGCCGCCGAGGGGAAGTTGGATGGGGTTACCGTAATCGAGTAACCTTGTACTTTGCGGGTATCGAGCAATTTTTCTGCAGCATCTACCACGTCGGATGTCGTAGCATTGGGGATGATCGAAACGCGTGCTGCCTCGTACGCTCCAATGGTCAAAGACTGCTGGAGAAATATCATGGAACAGGTTTCAATCGTGCCGAGCAGAATGATCAGCAGAACTGGGGCGATAATGGCGAATTCCAACGCAGCGGCGCCGGATCGTGCGTGCTTTCTCCTGGTGCGTAGCATATCAGAACTGTAAACCCTATCTCATCACGTGCGGGCGCTAATGACATCTCGGACGGATGTATAACACTAGCAATGAAGGCTAGCTTTTTGCGCAGCCTGAATCCAATGCCGAGAGCTAGAATTCCCAGACGACGGAAAAGCGTACCGTTACCATTCGCAAAGACGGTACGACCGGAACGAGGCAACGCAACGTTATCGAAAACAACGCTTCACACGAGGACGCGGTCCTAGCCCATTTTCTAGAGATCGTTTTCGTCTTTACCCAAGAAGTCGAAAGTCCACCCACGTGGTTGCAACCTCAATGCTGGCATCCAGATTTGATGCAATAGATTTTGGATGCTCTTTCCGGTGCTGTCGCTCCAGTCCCGTCTCTGGGCCGGCTATAAAACAATTCGCAAAAGCCTTGCCCTAAAGGGGGCGTCCGGGATCGACTTCTCGTCGGTCACTTAGGTCGTGCCAAATTTACTGCAACTGCGTTGCTTTAACGCTGGGAGCTTTTTTGGAATACAGATAGGGATTGAGTGTTGGATCGTTATACATTTTCATTTGCCGATACGTTCGGTGTCGTTTGACGCCGGCATAGATATCAGCAACAAGCTCCTTGAGTGAGTTTGCAAGGTCAAAATGTTGTAGCCTGCAAATCGCGAGTCTTGTATTCACTTTGTCGCGGTGCGCATCGTCGATGTCGTCCCTGGATAGCTGTTCGTCCAAGTGGTAGATTCGCAGAGACATGATAGAGAGGCGATCGATCGCACTGCCTGGCGTCTCTGTGTTTAGTTTGGCCGCTTCAGATGGGAAGATCGCCTTTTTTGTGAGATCGTTGGTAATCCAATCATCCAATCGCTCTATCCAATCGTTGCGGAGTTGATTGTAACGATCTATGTTCCGCTTTACGGTTGCGATCTGCGCGTCGGTAACTTCTCTGCTTCTGGCAATGTCTTCTTCGTGCCAAAGCAGGTAGTTGTACTGATGTTGTTGGCAGGCAGTGCCCAGAATGGACTCGGTGCATTCTTCAAATGGATTGGCAATTTCCTGGCTGTGCCATTGTTCGACGCATTGGATTTGAAGTTTAGTAATGTCGTCAACGGGAATCATGGTACGAAATCAATTGGGAAATGTGTTGTATCAATGTTCGTTTGTTGCACGCTTTAGCGTGTCGACATCCTGACTAGGCTGCGCGTACGGCACGGCAATTGTGCGCCCACTGGATCCAGTCGGCTACCTCGGCTAAATCCGGGGAGCTGGCTCCGCGTAGTATGCGAAGTCCTGCCTTGGTGTTCGCGAATCGCGTGACGGATTCGTGCAAGGAAGCGGCATCTGCCGATGCAACTTGCTCTGCCGTGACGAGCCCCGTACCGACAATCAACTGCGCATCATGACCGCGTAAATTTGGCACTCGGCAGACGAGAAGTGATTGTTGTTGCCATTGGAGAACAGTTTCAGCGGTCACGGCGCGTTCTGCAAGCTGCGTTGCAAGCTCAGAAGCGTCAGAAGCGATCAAGTCACCGACGGTGAGGACCCCGAGCGGCGCTAGTTTTTCTGCCATCTTGGGACCGATGCTAGGAGCGTCGACCACTGGGCTTTCGATATCCAAATAGAATTTCCACTGGGACCCTGAGGCGGATGTGGACTTGGTGTTGGTACTTGAGGATCGAGCCGCACGCTGGGATTCCGAGCGAGGGGCTCGGGCAAACGACTCTTGAGCGGGTGATGGACCATCGAAATCGGTTGTCCTCGCAATGCGAGGATGGATCTCGTCGTCGTATTCAGCTAATGGCTCGTGTTCCGAACGCAGTGGACGCGAGGGGCGAGGTGTACGTACTTTTCTGGAGTTCTCAAACGGGTTGCGTTCGTATGGGGAACGAAGTCGGTGATTTCGCTTCATTTCCGAGATCCAGCCGTGTAGTCGAGAAACTTCAAAGGAGCTTGCGGTGCGGATCAAGTCTTGGCCGGAAGCACTGCCTAGGAAATCTTCAATGCGGTGGATTAGGTCGGAGGCGGCGAACTCACGCAGTGAACTCGATCGCGTGATGCCGCATCCAACGAGCACTTGAGCGTCAAACGCCCGTAGGCCTGGAGTTGCACACATGAGTTCGGCGACGCGTTGAATGTGTTCCAATGCGTTGGGTGCGACACGAATCGATGTGCCCAGTTTCACGGCGGAGGCTCGTAGCAAGTCGCTAACGCGAAAGATGCCTGCGTGATTCAAACGGTGCGTCAACTCGACATCGATGCCGGGAGCATCTTGTACAGGACTATCGACGTAGAGATAGAATCGTTTGCTGGATGCAACGGGGCTTATCGGTTCTGCAAAGCGAGGTTGGGCGATTTGTCGATCTGGATACCACCACGTATTCACGGCTTGTTCATTTGCGAGGCCAGCAAGCTGGCGATTGAGTTCGCCCAATTCGTAGTTGTATCCATCTGCTTGGATGAACTGGAGCGGTCTCGCATCCGGTGCATGGGCGACGATTGCTGATCGCTCTAATGCAGGATGGAGTCCTAGGTCGAGTTGGCCGTCCAATACATAATTTGGGCGTGCGAATCGCATGATCTCTTGCATACGAGATACCGTTCCGCCATGGGCTGCAATACGGCGAGCGGTGTATTCATCGCTGGTCGAGATGAGGATTTGTCGTCCGTCTCGGGAAAAGGCTGCAAGAACATGGAGCATTTGTTCAAGCGACTCACCGCGGAAGCTGCCAATCGCTTCATCCAACAGCAAGGGGATGCGGCCGATCCGTGGCGATGCCGCTTGTGCAATGGCAAGCCGGATCGCTAGATCTACAATGCGCCGTTGACGAGTGTTGGATGCAGGAGCAGCTCGATCATAGTACTCGCTACGATAGCCCGTTTCCGAGTGAATGTTCACATCTGTAGGGATGCGATTGTCCAGATAGCTCGCTTCCGTCGCCCAAAGCGGGAGTTGGCGAGCAGCTCCCGATGTGAGTTCCTTGAGGTATTTCTCTGCGATCGGGATGAGCGAGCCTTCGGTAGTGCGACGATAGGGCGACCGTGTGCGCAAATGCGATTGGACTTCGGCCAATCGGCGATGCGTCTGTGTACGGCGATCCCAACGACGCAACATCTCCTCAGCGTGTGCAAGCTGTTGTTTCAGTTGCGTATCGTCCCAGCGACGAATAGGCTCGTGAATTGGAGCTGGCTGAACAGGAGCTTGATTGCGAAGCTCGAGTTCCACAGCTGCTTGCTCAGCAACCAGGCTTTCAATGCGAGATTGGAGTCGAGCGCGCTCGCCGATAAAGTCGATCGGACTTGGGACTGGTTTCGTCGTTGCCGGCGAATTCGCTTGCGATACGTTTTTGAAAATCGTTGTGCCAGCAGGCGCACGGTACTCGTCTCCACGATGTCGATCAAGCTTTGCGTTCGCTTCGTTGACAATCGCTTCTTGCAATAATCCTCGAAGTCGGGCGATTTCGTATTGCAACGAAACGTGACGCTCACGCAGTGGGTTCGCGACCGTCGCGTCGAGGTCCGATCTGCTAGGTGCTGGTGTATTCCAGTTTATGTGTTGAACATGGGTGAGTTCGGCAGCGATCCGATCCCTTTCAACCGACCACCAAGCCCGGTCGTGGTCCACATTTTCAACATTTCGCAATCGATCTTGCAGTTCTTGCTCTTCGGCCTTGAGTCGTCGGTAGCCTTCGTCCGCTTCGGTTTTTGCCGGAGCATGCACACCTAAACGGCTAGCAGCCCACCATAGTTTTTCGGGCGATACCGAACCGAGTGGACTGCAAAAAACCATTCCGAGAATATCACCGCGAAGATCATCCCAGCGACTGTCTGTTTCGTCGCCTTCCCAAAAAATGTTTCCTAGGCCGCGGATTTGATCGCGATCATCGGAGTGTAGAGGACGCTCAGAAGGGTGCAGTGGCGAGTGTACGTAGCGGGAGGGCAACAGGGGAGAGCCACCAGCGTAGGACATCATGCGAACATGTCCCGATGCGTCGACCCATTGAAGAGATCCGTCTAGATTATCCGTGTAGTCATCGGTAACAGAGTCCGCCGGCTGATAGCCACGGAAGAGCATGTTTCGAACGAAACGCGACATCGATTCACTGCCGGAGTTGACCGGTGCATAAACAGCATTGAGCCCGCTACCGAGCGGCCCCACTTGCAAGTGTTCTGCGGAGTTCTTGCGGTCAATATCCAATCGAATGATGTGCATACTAGGGCTCCTCCCTCACCAAAATCCATTATCGAGGCGAACTATCCGTTAAGATTCGCCTTGGGTCAATGAGCAGCCTAGCAGATTGGGGCAGGCTGGGTAAAGAGCAGAAATATAGGGGAGCTAGGAAGAGGCATCGTGGCGCAAGAGCCCAATCAAGCCTGTTGCTTGTTTCGATTGCTAGCGATTAGGCCGGCGATGTAGCCACCTTTGAATCCGGCGTCGATGTTCACGACGGTAACGTTTGCTGCACAGCTGTTGAGCATGCTCAGCAGTGCGGAGAGGCCTGCAAAATTGGCTCCGTAGCCAACGCTTGTGGGGACTGCAATCACTGGGCAGTCCACGTGCCCTGCCAGCGCGCTGGGCAAGGCGCCTTCCATGCCGGCAACACAAACGATGGCTGTCATGGTTTGTAGAGTTGGCACGTGTGCGAGCAGTCTGTATGGGCCAGCGACGCCGATGTCTTGAATGAGTCGGGAAGGGACGCCCATCCATGCCAATGTTTCGATTGCTTCCAATGCGATGGGCTCGTCGGTTGTTCCCGCGCTGACGACTGCGACGCATGCCGTTGGTTGGTCGGGATAGGTAACAATCGATTCGGGAGCAAGTGGTTCTCGCTGTTTTCCAATGCGAAGCGTTCGAGCAACATAGCTCCAACGGGTATAGACGAACATGTCGGACAGCACACGCACTTGTTCTGGCGAAACGCGGGTTACTAGGATTTCCTCCGTCATCTCGAGAAGCGAGTCGGCAACCGATTTAATGGCATCGGGTGACTTTCCCGTTCCATAGATTACTTCTGGAAAGCCACATCGGCGTTTGCGATCAAGATCTGGCGTGGTGGCGTTGTGAGATTGGATGGCCGATTGGAGAATCTTTTGTCCCAGTTCGATAGCTGTTACATTGCCATCTTGAAAGGAACGCCACAGGAGTTGGATATCTTTATCGTCAGATTGCATTGGCTAAGCTAGGAGAGAGTGAGCCCCAGTTTTCAGTATCAATTCAAGCACATGCGCGATGGCTTGGGCCGATTGTTCGCGGGGCATGGACGGTAGATCGCGTCGACTGTGAAGTACTTGTTCGGGAGTCAGGGGCAAATGGATAAATCCAATTTTGCACTCTTGTTTTCGAACTTGGTGCCAGCGATGCGTGAGATACATTACGGCATTGCAAAGATAAGTGCCAGCATGAAATGAAACGGAACTGGGGATACCGAGTCCACGCAGATGGTGATTCCAATCACCGAGCGGAAACTTGGTACGGTATGCGACTGGACCTTCGTCTACCAAAGGCCCAAAGAAATCGCCAGCGGCTTCGGTCATACCCGCTACATTTAGGGCGATCGCTTCCATTTGCACACGGCTACTGCCTGGGGCTTGGCCCAAGTGCAGCACGGCATCGAACCCTTGCGATAGGTCCTTCTCAAGCCTGGCCTGCAGTTTTTCTAAGTCGACGGGATATCTGCGGGTCGTGATTCCCGGCACAGACCCGTGGTGGTGTAGATAGGTGACCAACGCCTCCCAGCTAGAATTCTGCTCCCAAATGTCATAGGGCTCAAATGCGGTGAGCAGGAGTCTCAATTCAATTCTCTCTTGAACAGGGATGTGTCGTAATCGAGTCGAAATGGCACGAACAAGGCCAAAACACGGATTAGTTATACCTCTTTTGTAGTCGAAAAACTCAGTTGTGCATCCTCTGCGGAGCCAACAAGCCTGGAATTGCCGAGATCGTTGGGATAAAGTGGAGACGTGACCTCAGAGGTCATTCCCACCTAAGTTCACTTCATGAAGGCGATTTTGAATGCATTGCTCGGCTTACTCTCTCCGTTGCAGCCCAGTTGCTGCGATTGCATTTCTGTCTCTCGTACTTCCCGTTTCCCTGGTTTCGATGGTTCGGGCTGACGATTTGTTTCCCGACAAGAACTTGGAAGCAGCTGTTCGCCGCGAAGTGTTCGAAAAACGTTACAACTCCGAACCGCTGACTGCAGAGGATGTAAAAAACATATCGCAAGTGATCGGAAAGGGGAAAGGGATCAAAAGCCTCGAGGGTTTGCAAAATTGCAGAGCAATCCAAAAGCTGGATCTTGAAAACAATGAAATCTCGGATTTGAGCCCTCTAAAGGAGCTGAAACTGCTGCAATGGATTGACCTGTCCACCAACAAGATTGAGTCGATTGAGCCTCTGTCGCAACTCGTCAAAACACAATATCTACAGATCTCGAAGAACGGAATTACGGATCTGGCTCCACTCAAGGATATGAGCAATCTGCGATCGCTCTACGCGTCCGACAACAAGATAAAGTCGCTGGACCCAGTCGCGGGGCTCACCAAGATCTGGACGCTTCAGATTGCGGGCAATCTATTGGATGACGCTTCTCCAATCGGACAAATGAAGGGGCTCGATACGATTAACCTGAAGGGATGCGGAATCAAGAGTTTGGAGTTTGTTCGAACGCTTCGTCCCAGGTTTTTGATGCTCAACGGAAATGCGATCGCTGATCTTACAGCGTTGGCTGACATCTGCGAAGCGGATGCGAAAGGGGATGGTCGATTCGCAGCCTTCCTGCAGTTGTACTTAGATGAGAGCTTGATAAAAGAAAATACACACGCTGCTGCGTTTGAGCGTTTGCGCGCTGCTGGCGTTCGAATCAATCCAGAGAGCAAGTAGCAATGACCCATTCGTCTCGTAGAACTATTCGCTTATTTGGGCTGATTTGCTTTTCTGCTTTGCAATGGCAGGATTCGCGATTCGTGTTTGCTGCTGATGAGGCGGTGTCCCCGTTTCGTCCTCGCACCGATGTGAATGCCGCTCGCGATGCACAAGCCCTACGAGAGCATTTGAATCAAGCAAAGGACTCGAAGGGCCCAATCAATCCTTTTGGTGAATACTTGCAACGAGACGCTATTGCCGTCCAAAACAAATTGGATCGTGACCTAGAGGCAGAAAGCAAACCGTCGATTGACCCTGCGACCGCCAAAAAGTTAAAGCAAGCTATGGACGGCCGGACTTCCCCTCAAACGAGCTCAAAGGGTATTGCAATCTTGCCCGGCCCTCGGCATATCCTGTTTCAGCAAAGCAACGACCAAGATTTGTCTCCAAGCCTCGCGTCGCGTGATCAATTCGTCCCTGCTCGCTACGTTTCGGATATCGAAGCCAACGTTTCCCCTACAGTTGCTGGTCCTGTCACTTTCGCGTCCGCAAACATTCCGATTTCGTCGACTCCCTACGGAGTCATCGCCAACTATCAATCAGGGCCAGAGCTGCCCGGGTTGAGCGGAGGGATCCCATCGAATGTTTCTCCTTTTGGGGCAGGCGTAGGACAGCCGACGATGCCTCCACCGATGATGCCACAACCAACCATGGCTCAGCCATACTCTATGCCACCACCGGGTGCCTACACCCAGCCTTATGTTCCCGTGCCGACAAACACCGTTCCAATAACGAACGCGCCGATCTCGGGAGTACCCAACTACGGTGTACCTGGTTATGCGACCCCTGGTATCTCGCCCAATACGGCTCCTGTCCTCACTGGTCCATTGCCCACCTACACAACACCCACTATCCCGATCGCTTCCACACCAGGGCTTTCCAACGGCACGTATCCTGGCGGAACCACGACCTCGGCGCCTACCTTGCAACCAGGCCTTGCCCAACCAGGATCTGTCTTAACTACACCCCAACCTTATTACATCCCTTCGCAAACGGCCCCTGTCTCTAACCCAGGAGCCATAATGCCACCACCCAATTCAACCCTCGCGCCGAGCTCAGGTTTAGTTGGCGGCAGTCGGACCAGGGGCAGCGTTGGCGGGGCAGTCAATGGTCTTCCGTTTGTCAGTGATCCACCTTGCCAATTCGACGCGAAATACATGGTTTCACCCACTGTATACCGGCAAGCGGTTGATCCCTGTGCGACTCCATCACGAGGGGCTCCTAATTCGTATGCGAGCGCTCCGTACGGTGCATCGGGTGGTTCACCGTTTTCCTACGTGCCTCCAACGATGATGCCTTACAACTATCGAAATCCGCCTTATCCTATGATCCTTGGATTCGGCCAAAAGCTCGATCGTGCCTATCTAAGCCGTGGGATCGTCGGTCAGCCAACAGCGTATGTCGACGGGCAGCCGGTTCGGAATTTCTTGCGATACGTTTTCCCTTGATCAGTCCTTAGGAAGTTTGGCCTGAATGGACCGGTACTATCTTGACCATGCAGCGACCTCGTGGCCGAAGCCGCCTGGTTCTATGGAAGCGTGTATTGAGTATCAGCAGAACAACGGAGCAACCTCGGGTAGAGGTGTGTACCAATCCGCGGATCGCGCGTCCAAGTTAATAATGGATGCGCGCCGAATGGTGGCAGACTATATCCACGCTCCCAGCGCTAACGAAATTGCGTTTTGCAGCAACGGGACGCATGCCCTCAATGCAGCTATCTTTGGATTGCTCTATTCGAAACGTTTTCATGGCAGCCACGTTGTAACCACGTCCACGGAGCATAACAGCGTATTGCGGCCCCTGGAACTGGCTGTTTCAAGATGCGGAATCCGGTGGACGGCGGTTCCTTGCGATCGAGAAGGGGTCGTTTCGCCAGAGCGAATCGCAGACAGTGTCGAGCCGGACACCAGTATGATCATACTGAATCATGCTTCCAACGTGACAGGCGCGGTGCAAGATCTTGCAGCCATTTCCGAGATCGCACGCAAGCAGGGCGCGGTGCTAGTTCTCGATGCCGCACAGACATTGGGTTATTGTCCTATTGATGTGGTTCGGGATCATATCGATGTTTTAGCGGCCCCGGGCCATAAAGGGGCCGGGGGGATGTTGGGGACGGGACTGCTTTTCGTTCGAACCGAGTTGCAGTCCTTGATGGAGCCGCTTTGGATCGGAGGCACTGGCACAGCAAGCGATGAAGTAGCAGGCCCGTTTGGATGGCAGTCGGCCGTCGAGTCGGGGAACGTCAACGTGCCCGCAATTGCATCGTTGAAATCGGGGCTGCAGTGGTTAACGCAGCAAGTGGCAGATGACAGACTTGGCGAGTGGACTCGCTCTATCGTTGATGCGATACGATCGCAGCCGAATTTGCAATTGATCGGCCCTTTGGAGCGACGATTGCCCGTCGTCAGCTTGATCAGCCAGAGTATGTCATGCCACGAGATGGCAATGTTGCTCGATTGCGCAATGAGGATCGAGGCACGAAGCGGCTTCCATTGCGCAGGACTGATTCATCGCGATCTCGGGACTTTGTCGCAGGGTGGGACGTTGCGGTTGAGTTTAGGCCACACCAGCACTCAAGCCGACGTCGACGCTGCTCTGCAAGGAATCGAATTGCTTGGCAGCATGTAATTCTTGGACGTGCGGACGATGTGGATCGTAGCCTCGGGTAGCGGACGATGTGGATCTTAGCTTCGGGTAGCGTAAGACGTAAACCTTCGCCTTGGGTAGCGGAAGATGTGAATCTTCCGGTGCGGAGCCTTGCACACCGGGCGATTCCACTTGTTCATGACGGGCGATGATGCCTGGCGATTCATCGGAACTTTCACAAGTTCCGCTACGCGTTGGTCTCCCCAAGATGTGGATCTTCGCCTTGGGTAGCGGAAGATGTGAATCTTCCGGTGCGGAGCCTTGCACGCCGGGCGATTCCA
>CAIXME010000951.1 GCA_903920425.1 uncultured Pirellula sp.
TCCGCATCGGAAAGCAATGCGGTCACGAAAAGCAAATTGGCTGACGCGATGCTTCGCATGGGTGTGGTCTCTGCCGAAATTGCTCAATTGCAATCTACATTGCAATCACTTGCCCAGTCATCCACGCTCGTTGAACCTAGCGATTCGTTGAACGCAACCATCCAGTCTCTTCAAACAAGCGTTGGGACCAGAGCAACGACGCTATCGTCGATGCAGTCTGAGGCAGGCGAGATTGAAAAGCTGGTGGCAGCGCAGACCGCAGAAATGAGTTTACTTGAACAGAACGTAGCAGCGCTCGAGACCAAGAACCAAGAACTCCTGGCTGAGGCTCAATTGAAGAAGTCCAATGCAGAATCGGCCATGACCAACGTCACCTCGGCAAAAGAATCGTGCAGTGCCACACTACAACGCGTCATCGAAGATCGTCAGAAAGACGCGCACGCTGCTGTGCTTCGTTCTCTTTCCCCTGAACAAATGGGGTGGAGCATTCTGCAAGCAACTGGCGTGTTAGCTAATTATGTCATCGCGGAGAAGGCGGAGTTAGATAAACAGTCCCCCTTGGCCGCCGACGCGTCAAGCGAGCAGCAATTGGCACGCAATCGGCAAATCCTGAGGCAAGCCATGGATAAGCTGAGGCCCAACGTCGACGTTTTCTCGACGCTGTATTCGTCGGGCGTTGGGCAAACAAGCGACGAGTTTTTCGCATCGCCCGATCAAGCGTTATATATGTCAAACGGAGGAGCGGTATTCCAGTGGGCTGCTCCCAATGGCAGCAACATCGCCTCCCGCGTCGCAAACCAAGCAGATCCAAAGGTTGCGATCAAATCATTGTATCGGGCTCTATTGTCTCGGGAGCCGTCGGATATCGAATCGACATGGGCAGCAGATCTGCTTTCCGCGGCAACGGAAAAGAATCCCATCGCTCAAGAGCTTGTTTGGGGACTGCTATCCAGTTCCGAATTTCGCGTTTACCCTTAACTTTTGCTACCAGGAGATCCAGTTCGATGAACATGGCACACTATGCTTGCGGCTCACCAGAGCATCGACTGAACCGTCGCCGATTCTTGAGCACCAGTTGTTCGTCGATCGCTGCCGGCAGCGCCGTGGTCGGCGGACTCGGCACACTGACAGCCGGGCCCGCATCGGACCAACTCAAAGCGAAAGAGATGCGAGTTGTCGTCTTTAATATGCATGGTGGTTTGAGCCAACTGGAAAGCTGGGACCCAAAGCCTGGTACCAAAACGGGTGGTCCATGCCGCTCCATCCCCACGTCCGTACCGGGGATACACATCAGCGATCTGATGCCCAAGACCGCAATGCATATGCATCATCTTTGTCTGATGCGAGGTGTAAATACATCCGAAGACGACCACGGCAAGGGCGCATACATGATGCTCACGGGCCGTCGTCAAACCGCAGCTGCCGACTACCCTCAGATCGGTTCGGTGGCAGCTCGCATGTTGCACGACGAATCAAAAGGCCTGCCGGGTCACATCATCGTATCCCCAGGTGCAGGTGGTGGTAAAGGAAACGAATCCGCATACCTTGGCCCCAAATTCAACAGCATTGCCTTGGGCGGTGACAAACCACCTCCGCACACCACCAAACCGGATCAACTGAGTGCGGAAGCTGAAATGCGAAGGCACGAAGTGCGACGACGACTCAACGCCGAGTTCCTCTCCAAGCGAAGGACCGCGATGACAGATGCTTACACGCACAGTTACGAACAAGCGTTAAAGCTGATGGAAAGGCGAGACGTATTCGATATCTCCAAAGAGCCGACCACGGACCATGACCGTTATGGCAAGCATGACTTTGGCCGCCAATGCCTGATGGCGCGTCGACTACTGGAAAACGGAGTTTCGTTTGTTCAAGTCTCTCACTCCAACTACGACACGCACAACGAGAACTTTAATTTCCATATCGAACAACTAGGAGAGTTCGATCAAGGGTTTGCGACGTTTGTCAGCGATATCGCTGACCGTGGAATGCTGGACAACACATTGATTGTCGTTCTGAGTGAATTTGGCCGTACACCACATATCAACTTGTACTATGGTCGTGACCATTGGTCTAAAGCTTGGTCTGTCGTGATGGCGGGTGGCAAGGTTGCACGCGGTGCCGTATTTGGGCAAACAAACGCCGAAGGAACAGAGGTGGTGGACGGACAAGTAGACCACGGCGCATTATTTCATACCTATCTCCAGGCCGTTGGCGTTGACTCGACGCAGTCTATCGCAGTCGACGGACGTGAATTGCCAATTGCGGATCCGGCCGCAGCCCCGATCTGGAAAGTGTTGGTGTAGCATGAACGCCGCTATGGATTTTTCCAAAACGCACGTTGTTCATCAGTGGAAACACGAGCGGCCACTCATCGCGTGCAGAATTTCCCCAGATGGACAACAAGTCGTCAGCAGCTCCGAAGACTCTACGCTGCAGCTTTGGAAAATCCCGTCGGGCGAGAAGCTCGCGCTTGCTGGTCATGAAAGCTGGGTCCATGCGCTGTGCTATTCTCCGGATAGCCAACGACTGGTCTCCGGTGGGTGCGATGGCAAACTCATTTGGTGGGATGCCAAATCAAGCACCGCGATGCCTGTTCGAACGCTCGATGCTCATACCGGTTGGATCCGCGCGCTCGCCATTTCACCGGATGGACAACTGCTCGCCTCTGTCGGGAACGATAGAACAGTCCGTCTGTGGAGCATGAGTACTGGCGAAAAGGTTTCGGAATGGCCAGCACACGAACGTCACATCTATAGCATCCTGTTTCATCCAAACGGCAGCCAAATTGTCACGGGAGATCTGCTGGGTGTCATTCATGTCTGGAACGTAGCCGAACGAAAGCTCGAGCGGTCCTTCGATGGCAAGCCACTCTACTCGGAGAACAAAGGACAAAATGCCGAATACGGCGGCATTCGATCGTTAGCATTTCACGCCCAGCGCAATGAACTGATCGCTGGCGGTACGCACAAAGCGAGCAATCCATTTGGAGCGGTACATGAACCACTGGTGCTGCGATTCGCGTGGGACGATGGCAGTTTGAAAAAGACGCATGCGTGTGAAGGTATTCCAGGGGGATTGGTCTGGCGAACGCAATGGTTATCCGACGGAACAGCGATCGCA
>CAIXME010000952.1 GCA_903920425.1 uncultured Pirellula sp.
GACAAACGCCATATCGCAAGGAGTTTTGACCGCGGCAAAGAGACTCTTTAAGGCGTTCAGCCCCCCCGCTGAGGAACCTATCCCGACAACCGCAAATCGTTCCATCCAGCATTTGGCTTTCGCATATGAGACTCAGCTCAAGTTGTTGTTTGCAATCTTCGGTAATGGCGAAAGTGGCCAATTGCACGAGAGGTTTTCGCAATCTGTGACCCCTCGCTTTCGCTTCGGGTTGTGATATTTGTTTGTATGTAGAGCCGAAGGCTCGACACATCCTCTGCCGCTAGGCACCGGACCGATAGTCTTGTGGATCTTAGGCCCGGAGGGCTTACACATTACGAGCACGAGCACGAGCACGAGCACGAGCACGAGCTTAGAGCTTAGAGCTTAGAGCTTAGAGCTTAGAGCTTAGAGCTTAGAGCTTAGAGCTTAGAGCTTAGAGCTTAGAGCTTAGAGATCGCTGAGCATGGGGGCGTCAGTACAACGCGCAGCTACGATTCAGGCGTGCTATCGTTGCTGCTTGGACCCAAAGACATTTACCGCATGCAAGTCCCTTCGCTAATTCCTTAGTCACTTCCTCTACCGAGTCTAACACAAGTACTATCGCGGAGCGTCTCAAATTCCGCTTCATTTGCTTTGGTCCCTGAGAATTGATCAAAATGGCGGAATCCGCCATGCCTGAAATGGCAGGCCATTCGATTCTGCTTATCGACTCTATCGGACACACTGCTTCCACTGACATGTGCAGACCACCAAGTTTTAGACGATCCGTGTCGACCATCGATTTACTCTACGATCGAGAACTGAAACCCCACCATGCCACATGCAATACCGGCGTCGCTACCAGCCCAAACGCACTCAAAGAAATCTCACATGATTCGAAGATACTCCACTGGAATAATCATGCTTTGGTTGGGCGTGGCAACAGTCGGGTTATCGAGCCTGACAGGAATGCTACTTTGGGAATTCGTACCGGTAACCATGAACGCGACCGCGGAAGCGAACCGAACCGAGACGATCGATATCCCATTTGATGAGTTTCGAACGATTTTGGTGCGAGGGAATCCCACTAAGAGCATCATCGAACATGGCGGGATGACTTTGCTGGATGAGAAGATGGTTAACTTTCAAGTGAACTTGGCCAAGGACAAGCGACCACTGTTTAATGCCATCATGCGACAATCCAAATCAACAGTACAAGCTACCAAAAAGTTAACAGTCGAGTTCGCGAATGCAAATATCGACGCAACCAGCATAAGCTTATTGCAGGACATCCAGATAACTCCCAAGGCGGTCTCCGTCAGCACTTCATCGGAAACAGAGGTAGGCGATTTGCAGTTATACGCCACAACTTTGCAAGCGGCGCCAAACGCAGCAGCGACGGCAGTGCGAGTATCCGTAAAGATCGTTTTGAAAAAGCGATTAGGCCGCGCATTCCATGACTACGCAAAAGAGAAACTGCAACAAACAGCAGCCGCGAGCGTGAAAGAACAAATCCAAGCCATCAGGGTATTCGCGTCGCATTAGCCTCCCACACAAACTCACTTCGAACTTTACAGTCTCACTTCCTAAGGAATCCATCCCATGCTTTGGTCCATTTTCGTCATCTTGCTCATCCTCTGGCTACTCGGAGTCGTAACCTCGTACACACTGGGCGGCTTCATCCACATTTTGTTGGTGATCGCTCTGGTCGTAGTCATCCTGCGTGTAATTCAAGGCAGACCCGTCATCAACTAATGCCGTTGCATGGGACGAACGCCCCCACAAATTAACGATTGGGAACTCTGGCGCTCTGAACTAGGCGCTCGACAGAACCATCGCCGTAGACAACTTCCGGATGCCGCCCAACTGGAATTTCGCACCCCGCTATAAAACGGACGGCAAGGCAGTGCACGCCCGCTGCTTTCGTCGTCCGTTTCCATGGCCGGGCGAACAATCCGCAAATAGCCAACACTCTTGATGCTGGATTGAGCTCCTTTGAGGCCGATCGCTTCGTAGAGTACCCAACGTTTCTCAAACGATCAGAGTTATCAGCGCGTTGCCGTGGGAACCTTGACAGTTACCAACTGACCGTCTCGCATCAATTCCATCGTAATGTCCTCCCCTGCGGGCACAACGTTGATGGAGTATTCCAACAATGCTGATGGGCTTTTGAAATTCTTTAGTCCGTTAGCCGTGATCAGGATGTCTCCTTTTTGAACGCCCGCTTTCTTGGCCCGGTCGTGCGGCGGATAAGCACCAACGTGCTCGACCCTGAATGCCATTTCAGTTTCTTTTACATTCGCGAACTTGCGTTCCTCATCCGTGGCGGACTTGATCAACAGCCCTCCCAATCCGTCCCTTCGCAATTGCCATGACGAAGCACGCCATTCGATAGAGTCCATTCTTCGCCAGCCTTCCGGCAATTTTATAATGGACTCCATGGCTGTGTCGCCTCGTTTGTATTTGGTCATCACTTCCCCTCCTGACATGGGTATCCCGTGGAGCACCCACTGCGCATCCGCCATGGAGGTAAGCAGTTGTCCGTTCATCGCTTCCAGCCGATCTCCCGTTTTAAATCCGCTCTGCTCTGCAATCGAACCAGGTACAACTTGCTTTACGGTCGCGCATTGTGCAGGGTCGAGGATCAGTCCAAGTATCTTTGGATGCGGATACGGGAATAGCGATTCATCAGGAACCTTGCCAGTGCTCGAAAGGTAGTGTTGCCTTATTCCCTCGCCAATCATGTGGCAGTGGATGCAACTCTGCACCACGTTGCCATCGTAATCCAGCTTCTCCTTGTACTTGGCTGCGAACGCGGGGATCTTTTCAGGGGAGGCAAATAGAGGTTGTCGAGCTTGCTTTCCCACAAGCCCCTCACGGTTCTTGGGGTAGTCTCGATGGATTTGTAACGATGCTTCCAAAGCCCGAGCAAGCCCGTCAATCGATACGTCATCCTCCCATTTGGTTTGGTCAGACCGTGTTCCATACCGGCCATACAAAGTCTTGTCGGCATTGAAAACAAAGACACTAAACGACTGATCGGTATCGAACTGGAATAGCGACAGATCCAATCCATTGGTGGTCACAATGCGTACGCGAACAAACGACTTCAGCAATTGTTGCACCACAGGATTGCTCTCAACGAGCTCATCGTCGAGCTTGACGCATTCGTGGCATGGTACGCAACGCAGCACCACCAGCACTGGCTGCCCATTCTTTTCTGCGACCTTGAACGCCTTATCGAGGTCGTTGTAGTACCACAGCCCCTCTGACTCAAATTTGCTTTTGTCTCCCATAACCTTTTCAAGTCGGGACTGCGCCGAAACGGTCGCAGAAATCGCGGAGAAACTGACGAGAGCCATCACACAAATCAAAACGCGTGACCTGGGAAGCAGTGACACCATTATTGTATTCCATTAGATCAAAGTTCAGACTCAATCGCACAAAACCCGAAAGCCGCTGCTGAGATGATAACACACCCACTCCAGCGAGAACACCTAGCGACAAACCTGCGAATCCATCAAACCATCTCGCTACGGTTTGTGATTAAAGCAGCAGGCCCATGAGCATGGGATTCCAAAAACGATTGTTTGCAATGATCAAGAAGCCTCACACAGAGACACCAAGCCACAGAGATTTCAAAATCTATTTTGAATCACAACTCTTCTCCGCGTCTCCGCGCCTCCGCGTGAACCATCGAGCCTGAACACAACGATCACAACCCGACGCGTTAGCGAGGGATTCCGCTGGTGCTGACGCTCAGAAATCAAAGAGTCTCACACAGAGACACTAAGACACAGAGTTTTCAGGAATCTATTTTTGGTGGCAAAGCTTCGCTTTGCTTCTTCTCTGCGTGTATCCTCTGTGACTCTGTGTCTCTGTGTGAAAAATCGAGCCTGAACAACACTATCACAACTGCTATATCTCAATCATCGCCTTTGCGGCAGCGAGCCCGCTTTGAATAGCCCCCTCGATGCTTGCTGTCTGGCAATAGTCTCCGCAGCGCCAAAGGTTCCGTGCAATCTCGGGCTTGGTTTCTCTCGATGCATTTGCGATTGGAGTTTGACTCGGTAAAGCATAAGGGATCCGGTAGGTGCGCAAATGCCGCCACTCCATCGCTTCAACACCAAACCAATCGACCAATTCTCCACGCACTGCATCCAGTAACACTTCTCCAGGCATTTCGATATGCTTCAGCGTGCTGACACTCAGCAGCGACAGTCCTGAGGGAGCATAGGATGGTTGAGCGAAATTGGGAAAGCAAAGATTATTGATGATCCCGTTCGCATCTCCATTGAGAACGAGCGTCGCCTCGCGAAGCGGTGGTGAATCTACCGCGAAATACAGGCAACTCGTAGCCCCAGGCGTTCTCTGAGGTAGCGTCGATGACTTCGCGCCCGATGACGGTTTGAATGCACCAGCCAACAACCGTGCTGCTGCCGGTTCCTCGGTGGCGATCAGCACATGGTCGGCTTGCATCGTTGTTCCGTCCGAAAGCACAACACCATCGGGCCTAAGTTCTTTGACCGTTGCGTTCAGCAGGATATCGGACGCAGGGATAGACTGAGCGATCTGCAGAGGGATCGATTGCATGCCGTTTTGCGGTAACGCGGCAAAACCCTGACTAAAGGTCTTGAATACAAACTCCATCCGATCCGCGGCGGTGGACAGCTGATCCTCCAAAAAGATACCGCTAAAAAAGGGTCTGAAGAATCGATCGATGATCGTTTTCGAGAATCCCATCTGCACTAAGCGTTGCTTGGCGGTCACTTGCTGCCCGATAACGTGTTCGTCTGATCTCAATTGGACCACACGATTCCGAAAGGAACTCATCAGCAACTTGTCACGCAACGATCCGACCGGAGCAAGAGCGGTTTGCAACGCATGGCTTAGGGCCAGGTACCATGGCGAACGTGTAGGATCGCAGACACGATACCGCTTGCCTTCCTGCTGTATGAGAGCCCCCGCGGGGAAGACCCCAAGGTTGAGGGCAGGCAAATCCAGCTCCCGGCCAGCGATCGCATAACCGGTCAAGTACACTTGGAAGCCGTGGTCTAACAGAAAGCCATCAACGTAATCGGTTTGGATACGTCCCCCGATTCGATCTCGGGCCTCGACGATTTTTACCCCCCAGCCCTGTCGAACAAGTTCCCTGGCGGCGGTTAAGCCTGAGAGGCCTGCTCCCACGATGATAACGCTAGGCATACTTTTAGTTGGAATCTATGTTGCTGGAACTATCGTTGGATAAAGCAGGCATCGCGCGGGCCAGCTTTGGATTTTCGATGTAAGCCAATACGAGGGAAATGTCTGCGGGCGTGATGCCGCTAATTCGCCCCGCTTGATCCAGGTTGAGAGGTCGGATTCGGCCAAGCTTCTGTTTCGCTTCTGCGCGCAAGCTGACAATCGAGTCGTAATTGAAGTGCTTGGGGATGATCTTGTCAGCCATGCGATTTTGCCGATCAACTTGAATCTGTTGTCGTGCAATGTAGCCTGAGTATTTCGCATCGTACTCTACTTGCAATGCGATCTCGCTGGGGTAGTTGCCCAGTGATTCCGGATGCAACGCGACGATATCCCCCCAAGTGACCTCAGGTCGACGAAGGTATTTATCGGCTGGCACGTCCCCCACTCGAAGCTGCCCAAGCGTCTTCGTGGCCGACTCGATGGCATTGAGTTTGGCTTGAAACCGGTCCATGCGAGGCTGATCAACGAGTCCCAAAGAGTAGCCAAGCTGGGTCAATCGACGATCCGCATTGTCCTGACGGAGCATCATGCGATACTCAGCACGGCTGGTGAACATGCGGTACGGTTCATCGACTCCGCAAGTCACCAAGTCGTCAACGAGCACGCCCATATAAGCCACTTCGCGGCCGATCACCAATCCGTCTTTGCCTTGCAATCGAAGAGCAGCGCTAGCACCAGCGATAAGCCCCTGTGCACCCGCCTCTTCGTAACCAGTGGTGCCGTTAAGCTGTCCAGCGAAGAAAAGTCCTTGAACGCTCTTGGTCTCTAGCCATGGGGTCAATTGGTCCGGCGGACAAAAGTCGTATTCGACCGCGTAGCCGTAGCGCATGATCTGAGCGTTTTCGAGCCCAGGAATCAGCTTCATCATTTGGTCTTGCACGTCGCGCGGGAGCGAAGTGGAAATTCCGTTGACGTATACCTCTTGTGTATTGCGTCCTTCGGGTTCAAGAAACAACTGGTGACGATCTTTGCTCGCAAAGCGAACGACTTTGTCTTCGATGGAGGGGCAATATCGCGGGCCGGTGGATTGGATTTGGCCTGTGTACATCGGTGCGCGATGTAGATTGGCTCGAATCAATTCGTGAACCGCTTCGTTGGTATAAGTGATCCAACAAGGAACTTGCGGCTCGGGCAACCGATCGGTCATGTACGAAAACGGTTGAGGCTGGTCATCGCCTGGCTGAATATCGGTGCGAGAATAGTCGATCGTTCGGCTGTTGAGTCGAGCGGGCGTGCCCGTTTTGAATCGTTGCACACGAAAGCCGAGGCGGAGCAATGCATTGCTAATTCCCGACGTGGTTCCTTCGCCAGCTCGACCACCAGCCGTTTTGGCTTCGCCCGTATGCATGATCGCTTGAAGGAACGTTCCTGTCGTTAGTACGACAGCCTTCGCATAGTAGAACGCTTCTCCGCGTACAGCGACTCCGACGATTCGCTCTTGTCCATCGACCGTTTCCGTGAGCAGGTCTTCGACCAGTTCTTGACGGAGATCGAGGCATGGAGTCTCCTCGATCCTCTTTTTGATTTCAAACTGATACGCTTTTTTGTCCGCTTGTGCCCGCGGGGAGTGCATTGCGGGTCCCTTGCGACTGTTCAGCAAGCGGAATTGAATACCGGTCTTGTCGATTGTTTCGCCCATGAGCCCACCCAGGGCATCGATCTCGCGAACAATCTGTCCTTTGGCGACGCCCCCAATGGCTGGGTTGCAGCTCATTTGGCCGACAGTGTCCAAATTGCCGGTCAGCAAGGCGACTTTTGCGCCTAATCTCGCTGCTGCCGCTGCGGCTTCGGTTCCAGCATGTCCTGCACCGACGACGATCACGTCGTACTCGTAACGATTCATAAACGAAATACAGTGTCCCTGAAAGAATTGGCTGCAGCGATCGGCGAAATCGGGATAGTGACACCGGTACATCCTGCTGTACTGATGTGCCGCGACAAAGTAACCGTCCCGAGGCCAATATCCTAACCGCAGAAGCCTTTCTTGGCGAGGAACTACTTAACGCCATCGATTTCCGCGATCAACTGGTCGATCCCGATTCCGTATTTTTCCAGAACGGATGCCAAGATTCCTCCGACATGCTCGCAACGGCCACGTCTCGCTGACGTCGTCGAGGAAACGGCTGGTACAGTTACCGCAGGTCGACCGCTTCGCATTTTCGGTGCAACCCGACTCTTGGTTGCAACCGAAGTCTGCTGGGATTCGACATCATCAAAAAGGAACGATTGTTGGACGTATTGAGGTGCTGATTGGGTTGCAACTGCAGTCATGATCCAGAACTCGCGATATCCTTGGGAAGCAATGAAAACGCCTGGTTTTTGGCCAAGCAAAACTTGAATGCTTGAATGATCGCGATGCGTTTGACACGTCTGGTCAACACCATTCCGGTTGTTCTATTTTTGGGAAAATATTTTTGAAAGAAGTAGCTTGCCGCTGGAAAATTCCAGGGCAGTTACATTTCCCCAAAGTACACAGGCTAGCCGATGTTCTAGTAGGTCATCCATGCCTCGTGGCGTTACCTTACGCCGTGGGGATTGATTACAATGACCTCCGGAATCCCACACTATTTTTGGAGCTTTACATTGATGAATACCGATAGCCGATCCTCTTCTCGACGCTCGTTCTTGACCACCGGCGCTGTAGCCACGGCCGCCGCCACGATTGCAAGCATCTCGACTAGCTCAACAGCCGTTGCGGCTGAAAAATTACCTCCAGTCGTCGTACCACCGTCGGGAAAGCGGATTTTGTTGTCATGCAAGCTGAGCATGATCACGAAGGAAGAGGCCGGTAAAAAGCTGACGCTGACAGAGCGTCTCAAATTGGCTGGCTCGGCAGGTTTTGACGGCGTGGATTTTGACGAAGCGGGCCAATTCACCTTGGAGCATGCTCGTACTGCAGTATGGGAGTCCGGCGTGTTTGTTCACAATGCGATCAATCATGATCACTGGAACAAGCGGCTGACGAGCCCCGATGAATTGACTCGTGCCCAAGGTGTAGCCAACATCGAACACTGCATCCGATTGTCTCACGCAGCCGGCGGGAGCGCTGTATTGATCGTCATCGGTCGTGGCGACGACGAAGGCACCCCGGCAGAGCTTGACGAGCGCGCGAGAACGGAGATCAAGAAGCTGATACCGTTGGCCGCATCGCTAGGGCAGTCGATCTTGTTCGAAAACGTCTGGAACAAAATGCACTACGATCACAACTCTCCACCTGAACAAACTCCTGATAGGTTTATCCAGTTCGTCGATAGTTTTAACAGCCCGTGGGTTGGCATGTACTACGACATCGGTAATCACTGGAAGTATGGACAGCCACGCGATTGGCTCAAAGCCTTCGGTCGCCGCGCCGTGAAACTTGATGTCAAAGGCTTTAGCCGTGCACAAAACAAGTTTGTAGATATCACCTCCGAAGAAGATGATCTACCGTGGGGAGAAGTGCAAAAGGGGCTGGAAGAAATCGGATTCACCGGATGGACGACAGCCGAAGTCGGCGGTGGCGGGCTGGAACGATTGACGATCGTCCGAAAGCAAATGCAAAAGGCGTTTGGCTTGGCGTAGGTAGTGGGTTTCTTTGCGTGGCGGAAGATGAGAGTGTTGGTAGCGGAAGATGTGAATCTTCCGGGCCTCTTCGTAGCGGAAGATGTGATCATTTTCGTAGCGGAAGATGTGAATCTTCCGGCAAAGTAGCAGGCACGCTCCGCCGTGCCGTCCGCCAAATCGCCAGGGTTGTGAACACCGAGATTTACGCCAAGACCGAGACGTGTACTAAAGCTTGGTGGACGGCACATGGAATGTGCCTACTACTTTGGGCTCAGGCGTTTGCACCTGGCGATTCACCGGAACTTTCACAAGTTCCGCCACGGGCTGCGTATAGCTACCTCACTTCTTCGTAGCGGAAGATGTGAATCTTCCGGTCGCGGAGCCTTTACGCCGAGCTATTCCAGACCACGCCTTACACGCATTTGCCTCTAGCGATTCACCGGAACTTTCACAAGTTCCGCTACGAGATGCGTTTCCCCTACGGGCTGCGTCATCGCATGGCGTACAATGCACTTTTGCGTTGCCTCGTTGCCGAGCAACTTACCCCACTTGATTCTCTCTCAACTTGAACACTCATGATTTGGAATACTGCGACAGCAATCGTTCGCGCCCGCCTGATTGGACGTCTGTTAGGATGCTTGATGGGCGTCGTCTTAACATGCGGTCTCCCTTCACACGACTTGAATGCGCAAAGCGTTGAATTGTTGCGTGAGTTCGTTTACGAATCGGCGCCGTTCCCAAGCTGCCATGCGTCCACGATAGAAGAGACCACCAAGGGAACGTTGATTACAGCTTGGTTTGGTGGTACGCATGAAAAACATCCAGATGTTGGTATTTGGGTCTCCCGCAAAACGAGCTCGCAGTGGTCTGCTCCACTAGAAGTTGCTAACGGTATCCAATATCACAGCACGGATGGTACCGAGGTACGTTACCCCACGTGGAACCCCGTGTTGTTTCAGCCTCAACAAGGGCCGTTGTTGTTGTTTTATAAAGTGGGTCCAACTCCTCAGTCTTGGTGGGGAATGTTAATGAGTTCTTCGGACGATGGTGTCACATGGTCTGCACCAACCCGGCTTCCAGAAGGGATACTCGGCCCGATCAAGAACAAGCCGATACAATTGCGATCTGGCGAGATTGTTTGCCCGTCAAGCACCGAGGTGCCTAATTCCGATGTATGGCAAGTGCACATGGAAATGACGCCAGATCTGGGTAAGACTTGGGTTCGAAGTTCGGAATTGAACGACGGAAAGCAATTCGGCGCCATCCAGCCTAGTTTGTTGCGATTGGATGAAAACTCTTTGCTTGCAGTCGGGCGAACGCAACAGAATCGTGTATTTCAAATGAAGTCCCGAGATCTCGGCAAAACGTGGGGAGAGATGGAGGCCAGTTCGCTACCCAATCCCAATTCAGGAATCGATGCCGTAACACTTCAAGATCATCGTCATTTGATCGTCTACAACCACATCCAAGGCAAGGACGGTCATTGGGGCGCTCGTTCGCCACTCAATCTCAGCGTGTCCAGCGATGGCTTCGATTGGAAAGCGGCATGGGTGCTCGAGAATACTCCCAAGGAAGAATTCAGTTACCCGGCCATCATCCAGACGCGGGATGGCCTCGTTCACATAACCTACACTTGGAATCGAAAAAAGATTCGACACGTTGTCATCGATCCGTCGCAGCTCAAGCCTCGTGATATCAATGATGGGCAATGGCCCAGCGAGTAAACGGGTAAATTCATGCGGTCGTTAGAACCCTCATGGAAAAAGCCGGACTTCGGGTTTTTGCTTAGCGCAGGCTGATTGCAATGCGGAAGGGGAAATGGTAGGGTGAACCGCTC
>CAIXME010000953.1 GCA_903920425.1 uncultured Pirellula sp.
CGGACTGTCTCAGGAATATTCGCTGGCAGACCTCAATAGTCCCCAATACTAATATCAGCAGAACAGGTAGAACCAATGCAAGTTCGATACACGCGACACCATTGCGTGTGACTATCTTGCTACGGGAATAGATACGCCGACGCAACATGGTAGCGACCCTGATGAATATAGATTGAGAGATGCGTTAAGAGATCGCAATGGCGATGGCATTTATTGCGGTAGACTCGAGGGATCGTCGGTCAGCGGAACCGTGTTTTCCATCCCGATATCCACAACGAACAACGCATCGTTGTAATCCAAATCGCCTCCCCCCACGATGTCTTCGAAACCGACCAAGATGTAAGGTGAGTTCGGCATCGCGAATGCCACCACATGCTGAAGCTTGTCGCCGTTTTTGCTAACGTCGTTCCATAGCCATGCCAGGTTCGGTGGATTGTGACATGAGCTGTCGTTGCACGCATTGCGCCACTGGCGAAACGCATCGGAAATCAAAAAGAAGTCGAGTTGCCATCCGTTTCCTCCTCGGCCGATCTCTACGAAATCCCCTTGGCGTATGGGTTCATCTATGGTCCGCGTTCTACCCGAACCAATCGAAGCGTTTGGAAAAATGACACTCGGTGTGCCTGGAGTCGGACTACCCGCTGGCGTAAATGCAAAGCCTAGAGTGTTTTGGTATCCTGCACCTTCTGCCAAGAAATAGACACGAATGACTTGGCGTGCTTCCTGTCTGAGAAACAGTTTCGAGGAATCGAGTCGGAAACCTTCGGCGTTGGTGAAAACCACGCTTTCCGAGAGATTGTCGTTGATCACTCGCTGAAATTTAGGAAGCCAATTGCTATTAAACTCGACAGCTCGACTGTCAGAACCAGAGATTTGAACGTTGCCTATAACAGGCAAATTCAAAGGAACAGGCGTCGCCTGCGGGCTGGCGGGTGTGCCTGCCCATGCAGTGGATACCACTGCGGCCCAAGTAACCAAACCCAATGCGGCGTTCACACCATGTAGTCTCATAGCTTACCCCTCAAAGTTGGCTTCACATTGATGCAGGCGAACAATTGATCACAGCCGATCATCAGTTCCGCAATGAAACTCTAGCTTTTAGATTTTGCACAAGCAAAACGGATAGGGAAAGCTTTAGATGGCTCCAAGGCACTGGCAAATCGCAGCAATCGCTACGCCAGCAGCTCCTTGATCACCTTGGCGGGTTCCACGCCTGTCAGACGCATGTCCAATCCTTGGCTGCGGAACGTCAATCGCTCGTGTTCGATACCCAACAAATGCAGGATCGTTGCATGGAAGTCTCGAATGTGCACAGGATCTTTGACGATGTTGTAGGAGAAGTCGTCTGTTTCTCCATGAATCACTCCGCCCTTGATCCCGCCACCTGCCATCCACATTGTAAAACATCTTGGATGGTGATCGCGACCGTAATTGTCTTTGCTCAGACCCCCTTGCGAATAGATCGTTCGCCCGAACTCACCGCCCCACACGATCAATGTAGAATCGAGCAAGCCACGCGATTTGAGGTCGGTGATTAAGCCATAAGTCGCACGGTCGATATCCTTGCACTGCGAAGGCAAACGCGCATTTACGTTGCCGTGATGATCCCAGTTGTTCAAGTAAACTTGGACGAAACGAACATCGCGTTCTACCATCCGTCGCGCTAGCAAAACGGAGTTCGCAAACGATCCGGGCTTTTTGGCTTCTTGTCCGTAAAGCTCAAACGTGCTCTCCGGTTCGCTCGCTATGCTTGTCAGCTCTGGAACACTCGATTGCATTCGGAATGCCAGTTCGTACTGTTGTATGCGAGTGTGGATCTCAGGGTCGCCAACGGCTCGGAAATTCATCTCGTTGAGTTGCTTTAGCCCGTCGAGCGTTTTTCGACGAACGTCGCCAGGGACGCCGGCTGGATTATTGATGTACAAAATCGGATCGCCTGCCGACCGGAAGCTCACGCCCGCATGCTCACCGGGCAATGCACCCGAAGACCATAGTCGCGCCGAGATCGCCTGGATCTGCTCTGTGTTGGTTGGCTGAGCCACTAACACAACGAATGTAGGTAGATTGTTGTTCATGGAACCAAGTCCATACGATAGCCACGATCCGATACATGGGCGTCCCGTGACCATGTTACCTGTCTGCATCAGGGTGATGGCTGGCTCGTGGTTGATGGCTTCGGTATGCATGGAGCGAATGAAACACATGTCGTCAACCACTTTAGCGGTCTCTGGCAACAACTCCGATAACCACATTCCGCACTTGCCGTGCTGGGCAAACTTATACTTGGACGGCGCGATCGGGAATCGAGCTTGGCCGCTCGTCATCGTGGTCAATCGCTGTCCATTGCGCACCGATTCCGGCAGGTCTTTGTTGTACCAGTCTTCCATCTGAGGCTTGTAATCGAACAAGTCCATTTGCGATGGGCCACCGACCATGTGCAGATAGATAACGCGTTTGGCCTTTGGGGCAAAGTGGGGCAGCGTCGCCAAACCCCCTGATGCTGGTTGGTCCTCAGCATTTCCCAAGCACGGCAGGCCTAACGCCGCCAGTGCCGCGCCACCCAGAGCGTTTCCTCCTTGACGGAAGAACTGCCTGCGAGTTTCGCTCCGAACGTATTGTTCAAACAACGGATGGACTTGAGGTGAATGCATAGTGCGAACTGCTTAGGTAGGATTTTTATGGTTGGTGTTTTGCCGACGGCCATTTTGCCATCATCTTGAGGTTGGCTCGATCGCGATTCTTGAAGGTTACTAATTGGCGAATCTATTTCGTTAGCACTTCATCCAGATTCATCAGTTCGTTAACCAACATCGTCCATGCTGCAAGTTCCCCTGGATTGAGCGACGCGTCTGCCTTGCTCTCTCCAAGCGAAATAAGTTGCTGTGCCTGGTCGGGTTGTTGCTGATAAAATGCGAGCAAGTCGTTCATGCTCGCCACAACGACCCCAAGCTCTTCGGCCCGAAACGGTCGTGCGATCAATTTCTTAGCGATCGATTGAACGCGACCGCTTACGTCATTGGATAGCGTAGGATCCAAAAGCGTTTTGGCGGCAAGGTTGCGGGCTGCTTCTACGAACTGCACATCGTTGAGGGTAACCAGTGCCTGAAGCGGAGTGTTGGTACGCTCTCGCTTGACCGTGCATACCTCGCGTGCTGTCGCATTGAACACATCCATGTTTGGTGGCGGTGCAGCACGTTTTAGGAACGTGTACATGCTGCGTCGATAGAGCCCTTCGCCTTTGTCCGCAACATAATTCCGAGTGTTGCTTTCAGGCATCGCAACCGCTTCCCAAACGCCCGCTGGCTGGTATGGCCGAACGCTTGGCCCACCCAGTTTGTTTACCAGTAGTCCGCTTGTAGCCAATGCGTAGTCACGAATCATTTCGGCGTCCATCCGGAACCGCGGGCCCCGGCTCAACCATTTGTTCGCTGGGTCTTGGCCGAGTTTCTCCTGCGAGACGCTTGCCGATTGTCGGTATGTCGCGCTGGTTACCACGAGGCGGAAGAAATTCTTAGTATTCCAGTTATCATCGCGGAAACTGGTGGCCAAATAGTCCAGCAATTCGGGATGGCTAGGCATTTGCCCAGTTGCGCCAAAGTCGCCACTGGATCCCACCAAACCGGCTCCGAAGAGCTCTTGCCAAAACCGGTTCACCGTGACGCGGGTGGTCAGTGGATGGTTGGGCTGCAAGAGCCACTTGGCAAATCCCAGGCGATTCTTCGGCAGCCCCTCTTGCATCATCGGCAATATCGCCGGTGTTGCGGGTTGGACTTCTGCACCCCGTTTGTCGTAATCACCGCGAGCCAGCACGAACGCCTTCGGAGGTGCAGGGGCTTCATTCATTACGTGAGCCACAGTGCCACGCTTTAAAATGTCGTTCTTCTCGGCGATCAACTTTTGAGCTTCATCGCTCAGTCGGACATGCTCCGTATCTTTGGTTCTCAAGTACCACGAGTAGAGTTCTTCGGTTTCCTCAGGTGTACGAGCTTGTTTCTCGAGCAAGTACTGGCGGCGAGGCAATTCGGCGATCTGAGATGCCTCTTCGGCCGCGATCGCCTTTCGATAGATGCGAACGTCTTGGATTTCCGCTTTGGTGGCTGAAGCGCCCGAGGATCGACGGCCTATCGTGAATGGAACGGTTGTTTTGATCGTTTCTGTCAACGATTTGGCGGTGATGTTCTTTCCGGATTCTTCGCCGTCGATATAGATCTTGATCCCGTCCACATTCGACTTGCCGTCGTAGCTGACCGTCACGTGCTGCCATCGCGAGGCAGACAGCCTGGTGGTCGAGACCGCCTTGATGGCGTTTTCTGGCCATTGGTTGATGATGTGCATGCCAACAGATCCGTTTTCGGTCCAGACATCCCAACCCCGGTGGTTGTTGGCTTCGTCCATTCTGGCAACCAACGCTCCTCCTTGATTATCCGAACTGGGTTTCACCCAGAGCGAAACGGAAAAAGCTTGGTCTCGTTCGAAATCCCCAACCGGTAGCTGCGGGAACACATCGTTAATCTGGTAAGCCATGTCGGAGATGCGTCCCGGTACGAGCGTCGCATCTTTCTTCAAGCCGATGTTCTTCCATTGCCCTTGATGAGATACCTGAAGCCACTTGAGATCGTTGCTGGTCAATGGGACGTGCGTTTCCAACGCTTCGTTCGCTGGCAAGTTTTGCCAAATGGTTTTCTCGATTTCCTCGCGGTTGGTCATCATCGCATCAAAAGGACCTCGCGATTCAGCCCGTCGTGCAGCGACCGCTCCGTTCGCTTGTTCGATCAAAGAAGCCAAATCAGCAAACCTCGCACGGTCTTCCATTCGTGGAACCGGAATGATAGGCGGCGTGTCGCGGACATTTCCGTCCATGGCCCTTTGGGTCGTGTTGTTAAAAAAGGCAGCAAGCTGGTAGAACTCCGCTTGGCTGATCGGGTCGAATTTGTGATCGTGACAAACGGCGCAACCGACGGTCAGCCCAAGCCATACTTGCCCAGTGGTTTCAATCCGATCTCGCGTGTAGAGAACTTGGTACTCGTCGTCGATTGCGCCACCTTCGTTGGTCGTGATGTTGCATCGATTGAACCCGGTCGCAATCCGTTGATCCATATCGGGATTAGGCAACAAATCACCCGCGAGTTGCTCGATCGTGAACTGATCGAACGGCATGTTGCGATTGAACGCATTGATTACCCATTCGCGGTATGACCACATCTCTCGAAAATTATCAAAGTGGATTCCGTGCGTATCTGCATAGCGAGCGTAGTCGAGCCAATATCGTCCGCGTTGCTCGCCCCATTCCTGCCGCTTGAGCAATTCGTCCACATAGTTTTCGTACCGCTCGGGTGACGAATCCGCCATGACCCGTTCGACCTCTTCTGGGGTCGGAGGTAATCCGGTCAAATCCAAGCAAACACGCCTAACGAGTGAACGCAGTTCGGACTCTGGTGAAGGCTCGATACCTCGGCGCTCTAGCTCTGCCAATACAAACCGATCGATCGGGTTTCTGATCCATCCCGCATTTCGCACTTGAGGTAGCTCGGGCTTCACTGGTGGAATGAACGACCAGTGGCCTTGATATTCTGCACCTTCTGCAATCCACGCCTTGAGCAGTTCCTTTTGCTGAGCCGTTAGAACCTTGTGCGATTCCGGCGTTGGCATTTGAGTGCTGGGGTCGGTCGAGAAAATGCGTTTGACCAGTTCGCTTTCATCGGGCTTTCCGATCGCAATCGCTCCTTTGGCGACCGCATCCTCTCTCTGGTCCAATCTCAGATCCGCAGCCCGCTTGTTCGCATCCGGACCATGGCATGCAAAGCAATTCTCGGACAGGATAGGCCGAATGTCGCGGTTATACTGGATCATTCCCCCAGCCATGAGAACGTTCGATGTCGACAGCCAGACACCAAAAGAACAGGTGACCATCAAGCAGAGCAAGGAGGCTTTCATCGTTGCGACGAACCTTTTGAGGGTAATTCAGCGAAAATACGGTGGGAAAGGCAGGTGGGATGTGGCTAGAAAAATCCCGCCACACCTCCCCATTTTAACGTCCAGGCTCGAAAAACAAGAGGACGAAGTGCCTGACATTCTCAAGTTTCCTGACATGCCCCCGTTTTCATTATCGACACGGGCACAGCAGATGACTTTTTATTAGAAAACCGAGAGGTTACGGAAGTAACCCATCAAGGTAAAACGGGGCTTAAGTTCCGCCAGCATCCCGTTAAGCGGGCGATCGAAAATCAATCTGTTCGAGTTGGGTTCGGACTGAATATGCCAGCGAAGTGTTCCGCGGTCTCGCGTGCCAGCTTGATGCACTGCGGGATCCCCACACCGTCAAAGGCGTTGCCGATGATCCGGAGCGACGGTTCGCCTTGGATCGCTTCGCGAATTTTCGACACCAATTGCGTGTGCCCCAAAAGGTATTGCGGCATCGCCTCGTTCCAACGAACAAGCGATTGCCAACGCGGCAAGCTGGTCACGCCTAGCAATTCTTGAACTTCCTTTCTCGCAATCGCGAGGAGTTGCTCATCCGATTTTTCGAGCATTTCTGGACGTATTGCTCCGCCCATGAATACGCGAGCAAGGACCGTATCGTCAGGGCATCTGCCTGCATACTTTTCGCTCGAAAGGCTGATCGCTAAACAGTCTCGATGCTCCATCTTGGGAACAACGACGCCAAAGCAAAATGCGCTAGGGCGTATTTCGCTCTTGTTGATCGCCAGGATCGCGACGGCCGAGGATGCGTAAGGGATGCGCTCTAGCA
>CAIXME010000954.1 GCA_903920425.1 uncultured Pirellula sp.
GAGCCGAGAATCTTGTACACAGAAATCGCTAAAGGACGCGTCGCTTGGGTGGCGGGGTATCCGGTTGAATAAAGATGGATACCAATACCTTCTCGGACGGCGCAACAACTTGTTCGCTCGCAACAGTCGTAAACGGGTGTTCAACCCAAAGGGAAGGTACGAGCCACGGAAGGTGAGTAAAGGCGAAGTTCTTCCCTTGGCATTTCAACGCGAGCATGCTGACCGCGGTTCGGAGCTTCTTTTTGTTGGCGGCTTGTGCGTTCGAAGCTTTCGTGACGGTTTTTTTCTCGGACGCCGAGCAATGAATGCAGCTTTTTTTTGTTGTTTTGGAGGAGGCTGTGTCAGACAGGACTGCATAATCCGGCGGAGAAACGTTGTTCTTTTTAGCCCACGCAAGACGCTCGGAAGGAGAAAAACAGCAGCAGTTTGTCCAGCATTGCTCAGCCGTTTTGCAACCGCAGCCGCAGCTTTGGCATGGAAAGGCTTCCGTTGAACCGGTGTCTGATCGCTCAACAAGAACGAAGGGAATTGGAAGCACGGCGCAACAGAACGACGACAGTAGCATCATTGCCACTGCCGAACGCCAATATTTGAAAAACATCTTCCAAAGCCTTGAGCCCAACAACGTAACTTTTCACCCTGACCACACAGAATGTCTGGTGGAACAAATGGAAAGCCCGCCCTTCACGCACCCCAGAATAGCAAATCAATCATAAACCGCAATCCGATTGGCCCGTATGCGACAAAGCGTTCCCTTCACTTCCGATCATGGAAATGAGTGCTCCTTTTGCTTAGGTTACCAAGTTGAATCGGACGTTGCCGAATCACATGCCAATGGGGTGTTTCTCTCCTGTCGTTTTGACTTCAATTTCGAGGAATTCGCGATACGGATTTTCTGCTATCTCCTATTCGCACCAGAAACTGGATTGACCCGAACGATTGCGTTGTTCTCGAATCGAACTGAATAAGTAGAGAATCGGGCGTCGGGGACCGGATAGTCGGTGCTAACAAATTGCGCGCCGCTGGCGAATGCCCTTTCTCGTTGAGCGGTATCGTTTAGTCGCGATTGTTTCGTTTCCGAATCAGCTCGCGTTCTAACTAAGAACCCCTTGGCCACCATCGCCTGAATGCGTTCGAAGTCCGCAATGGGGTCGTTGATCTTCATCCAGGCTGCAGCTGGGTTTGTCTCCGGGACCGAAACAAACATGGCTCTGCGTTCCAATGACGCGTACCCCTCGGTATACATCGTTGGCAATGCTCCCTCGTTGTCCATTGCAAAAAAGATCTTGCCCTTGCAATCACTCAGCTTCGGCCAGCCTCGATCAAGCACCGCGTCTCGCAACGATTTGTAGTCATCACGAACGGAATCGGGCGTTAAGAGCTTTTCTGCTGGAACAACGGAACGTATCTCTTCGTCTACGGCGTCGAGCAACTCTTTGGTGAATCGAATGGGCTTCACTGCTGCCGGGCCTGTTACGGACTCCTTCAATTCGATCAAGATCAAGATTGGGACATGCTCGGCGTTCGCATTGGACCACGATACCACTTGTTTCAACGCAGCCACGAGAGACGGAACCGTTGTCGCATAATCGAACCCGGGCGAATGGATGATCTTCATCCCAGGCTTTGTCATCTCTGTTTGAAAATCAAAGTTGATACGCTGATCGCGATACTCATCTCCTAGGAAACTCATGCCCACCGGCTTGGAATACAAACCGCCACTTGGGTCCGCGAAGACGTCAAGTTCTATCTGGCGAATTCCGAACTCTGAAAATTGTTTTGCGAGTGGCGAATGCGTGTAATCGATCGACTTTGCTGCACGCTCGCTCGTGGCACCAATTAAATCCAATAGCTTTGGTTCGGGTGCTATATGGTACGAATTATGCGTTCCAATAACTTGGATTTGATTGAGTCGGAGATCGGCGTTTTTCAGCTCTTGGGAGAGATCGTCAGCCTGGGACGTGACGCAAATCAAACTGCAGAGAATTGCTAGAGCAGAGAGAACGAGCTTGCAGGCACAGCATTTTGGCATAGGGTTACTTTAATCTAATGAAGGATCAAGCGTTACCGACTTTTCCATCTTGGGATCGACCACAAAAGCCAGGTCCTCGTTTGTTTTCGCGGATACGGTCACTTTAATCAATGGTGCTGCGGGGTTTCCATAGTTTCCATTGAGTTGATCAGGGCTGACAGACTTGCCTTCTCCTGAGAGTGAGAGTTCCGAAGACTCACCTCCCACCGACGGCCAGACGATGGTAACTCCATACTCCCCAGGAATAGCTCCATCATTCACTGCAAATGTGGTCAGTTGGAATCGCCCTTGCGCATCGGTTGTCGCGACTGGCTTGGCTGCATTCACCCTATCCTTGTCTTTAGGATGGAAAACGACCAGGGCGTTTCCGCATGGTTGGCCCTCCACCGTCTTAACCGATCCACTAATTGGCATTGGCGGGAGAACGCTTGGGCCGCAACCCACTACTGCCAAAAACAGTAGTGACGCTATGATGATTACTAGTCGATTGTTTTTCATGAAATCGTTCACTCCAAAAAACTATTGTTCGATGCTGGCCATGTCTTCGCTTGGAGTCTTGTTGCCACCGTTTTCGGTAATCAATGCTGCGTAGACCTGTGGTGAGATACTCTCACTCAAGAATTGCGTACTGCCATCGGCCATACCGTGCGTCGCACCACCCGAATGGAAACCGTATGTCTCGTTATCGTTGTGGCAGTTGATAACGCAGTTGCCAGGTGATGAAGTTCCACCTGCAACAGCGCCGTCCAACCCATAATCGTTCTCATGGTTGCCCCAAGCGCCGTCTTTCAGGTAAACAGTCGACATCTTCTTTCCCTTTATGTAGAAATCGGGGCGACCGGCATCTTCGCACATCAAAAAGGTTCGGCTCGTACCGTCGACTATGTCGGCAATGCGTCCGCAACGACGTGCTGGTTGACCTAATGCAGGAATCATTCCCGCTCCTTTGAGCTCGGGGTTCAAAGCGCTAAACAGATCGTTTTGCGTTGTGCCTGATGCGTAACCAAAGAACGTAATCGATCCCGGGTTAATGGAGCTACACGTTGCGTAGTCGGTCGCCGCTAGGTCTTGGAATGGGAAATTCACACCGAAGCGAAAGGTGCCGCTAATCTTCCGGCCGGAACTCGGAGTCGATGGGCAAAGGAATGTTGGTATATCGTTTTTCAGTACCGCTTGGTTGTCTGGCGAACCGGGCACAATCAGTGGAGAGGAGAACCAAGGGAACCGTTGATCGTACTTTTGGTAAAGTGTTCCTTGCTCCATGTAGGGTAGCAAGTAGACGCTCCAGCAATGTACGATTGCAGGATACGGAGCACCCGGCTGTCCCGCAGAGCCTGGTGGCAATCCGATATCTACGAACAAGCTGGGTGGTAGACGCTTGTATGCGCTTTCGTGATTCAATGCTGCGAGGCAAATCTGTCGCATGTTGTTGCTGCATGACATACGTCGTGCTGCCTCTCTCGCTGCTTGTACTGCAGGCAACAATAACCCGACCAGAATACCGATAATAGCAATCACCACTAAGAGCTCGACGAGGGTAAAGGCGGACCGTCGCCGTAACCTAGATTCAAATGACTTCATAGAAAAACTCCCAATGCGTTCAGATCAATAGGTCGGATGATGCAACATCGCAATAAGCTTGCACGGGCGGCACTAGAGCATAGGGGC
>CAIXME010000955.1 GCA_903920425.1 uncultured Pirellula sp.
ATTGCGACGCGTTGCGGCTTACCAAATGCCAGACACCGAGTCCGAAAGTACAATCCTGCAATTGCTTCGCCCACGAGGATAGCCCGGCGGAGCTGGTAGGGGCTCTCTGTACCCCGATGGTTCGGTGCTCCAGACCCATCATGCTTTCGGGGCTGCGAGGCAAATCGAGCTTTTCAGTGCCGCGCCAGCTGAACCAGGTTGTTCGAATCCGTGTAGAGGAAACAGACGATATTGTGCTCGTCTGAGCAGGCTCGGGCTGGTCCGGGCAGGCAGGATGCCACGTTTTTTAAGCCCGGGGCTCCCATTCCTACTCGCGTGGGCCAAAAAGTGTCCAAGTAGCGTGAACGGAACTGTTTCGAGTCGCGAGTTTTGCGTCATGTGGTAGGATGGGATGTCGATTTCTCCCCTCGAAAATCCGTAGCCTAATGACAGAATTGAAAAGATCGATTTTTGTAGTCCCCAGTTCGACTCTGGAGGACACACCCAAGCGGATGGGCCATGAGATGGCGGCCGACTTTCTATCCGCATGGACGGCTCAGTGGGATCCTCGGCTGTTGGTGTCGCTCGGGACATTACCCGAGTGGAAGAAAGCCGACGTAAGCGCACTCGATATCGAAGATGCTTTGGTCGTTTGCCCGAGCATTTCCAGGACCAAGCTGGATCAGCCACTGCGCGAACGGCTGCAGTTGGGGCGTTGCGAGGTATTGGATTCGGAGAGCAGCAGTCGAAGCGAGTTTGTAGATCGGTTGCTAACGGCGACAGGCTCATCGGGTGGCGAAGCGCCCCAACCACCGCTATTGCTGGATGACTTTTATGCATTGGGCTATGCGGTACTTCAGATCCAGATTTTGGCCAAGAAGTTACGTTACTCTTGGAACATCGATTGGATCATGTTTTCCGAGCAAGCGTTATCGGCGGCCAAGGCTTCGATCGCGCACGATGCAGAGGAGACGGAACGCTGGCTTCAAACATGTTTTGATTCCTTGTCGCAGGAACGCGACCGATACTGCTCCCAGCAAGCGTACTTGTTGGATGTCGTGTTGCTTGCCAAAACAACGCTTGGGCCAAGTTTGGATCGGCAACTCGCCACGGAGCACCCCACCAACGTTTTGGCGTCGTCGGACTTGCTTCAAGAACTCAAGTCTCGCAATGCACCTGCTTGGGACGCATTGAAGGAACAGATCCATGACAAAAAGATATCACTCGTCGGTGGACTGAGCTCGGACCGTCCGCACCCATACTTGTCCGCAGCGGCAATTATTCGAGACTTGGGACGCGGCGTTTCTTCGTACTACCAACTTGGTTTGGAAGCTCCCAAAGTATTCTCGCGCTATGGTTCAGGCTTTACCGCCACCGCTCCAACGTGGCTTTCGCATTTTAGCTACACAGGTGTTCTGCTAAACAATTGGTCGGAAGGGGTGATCCCTGATAAAGATCAGGCAAAGATTCGCTGGCAGGCTAGCAGCGAAGGCAAAGCGATCGACACCGTGATCGGTCACGTCCTCGATGCATCCAGCGCGGACAGCTACATTGACTTGGCCGATACCTTGTCTGGTCAACTGGATTACCACCATGTACCAACATTGGTTTTGGCTCATTGGCCGGGTGTCAAGCTGCAGCCGCTAGATGATTTGATCCGAGTCATGGATCGTTCTCCCGCATTGGGGAAATTCCATACGGCAGAAAACTATTTTTCCTCAACCAACCATCCTTACTCCAACGACTATTTCCCATCCAACTCCTTTAAGCTGCAGATACCTGAGTCGATAGCGGAACAACAGCAACTGCAGTTGCAAATGACCAGCTATGAGAGGCTACGCAGTTCCGTGGAGCGAGCGCAATCGCTCGCTTATTTGTGGAGAGAGGTAGCGATCCATTCAGGCAAGCCATACGATTCCTTGACTGCGATTCTTGCTTCCATTTCGAAACTGCAAGACAAGCTCGACGGTGCTTTTGACGCAGCTCATGCTCGGGCCGAGAGCCAGGATGTCTTGATGAAAGAGATCGGTGAGGAGTTTCAACAGCTACGTCAATCGCTGCTGAATCAGGTCCCAACAGTACTTGGGCAGGCCAACACGACGTCCGCTACAAATGGGACTTCGACGGTAAAGAGCTTTCTAGTCACCAACCCTTCGTGTCATTCGCAGCGTTTGTTTTTGGAGGGAATTCCTGGCAGCGTGGAGAGCGATTCCACGACACGCATTTATGCATCTGAAACGGTGCAAGATACGTCAAATGTTGTCATCGATGTGCCACCGTTCGGCTTCGTTCGATTTCGCTCTCGCATAGGGGCCAACAGCCATAAAGCTCCGTCCAGTCCCATTGCCAAGAGTACTCTTTGGGGACGATTGGCGGGTATTCGAACCGGTATCGCCCAAACAGACTGGACCCTCGCCAACGAGTTTATGGAGATTCAGATCGACCCCAAACGAGGTCATTTGAGATCGGTGTATATCGCCAACAAGCGAGGAAGTCGATTGAGCGGGATGGCATCCTTGGTCCGAGGAAGTTCTGATCTGAATCGAAAGTGGAGAGACGAGGATTGCATCGATTTGACCAACGTGCAGTTGCGAATGGTCCGGAACAGTGCCCTTGTAGGTACCATCGAAGTGACGGGCGAGGCCAAGCAGCCAGATGGTCGCGTTTCGAAGTTAACCACGCGGTATACGCTTTGGAAGGGTGCGCGGTGGCTGGATATTGAGATCGTTGGTGATAACGTGATGGCCAATGAGATGTCATGCGTATGGCGCACAGCATGGTTAAACGAAGGTTCGACGGTTTCCGCATGGCAACAAGGCACCAAAGGCAAACTGCCTGCATCATTGCAAGGCACCGTGGAACTGATCGAAGTCGACGATGCGGAACACAAGATATTCCTAGCCGGTCGAGGTCTTAGCTCTCATCGCCGATCCGAATCGCGATTTCTAATCTCCGGATTGCCCGCCAATGAGAATGGACATGTGTCCAACAAGATAGCAATCGGAATGGATTGGCCTCGACCTTATGAGACTGCATTGGACTTCTGCGATCAACCATGGTTCATCGAATCGGCGGGCGCAGCAGCAACGCAAAAGGATGAAGGGGCATGGCTGGCACAATGCAATTTATCGAACGTGCACGTTGTATTCGATAGCCCTCGACCCACCATCGAACCGAGTCTGTTCCCTGCCGATGAAATGGACACCTGGACCGGTCGAGATGGCGATGCATGTGTTTGGATTCGAGAGGCGCAAGGAAAATCTGGAAACGCGAAACTCA